>CALRZA010000079.1:0-7513 GCA_943372535.1 Auritidibacter sp. Marseille-P8566 | reverse complement strand
TGGCGCAGGAGCACATCTCCTTCCAGATCTTCCCTGCCCCCCGGAGTGAATCATGACCATGAGCACCGCCCCCGCCGTTCGCTGGCACCGTCCCCTTCTCGTCTTCGGCCTCATCATGGCCGTGCTCGCCGTCGTCTGCCTCGTCGGCTACCTGGTCGATCCGCGTGAGCTCGTCGGCGTGAACGCCTGGGAGAAGCCCCTCAAGTTCGCGCTGTCGTCGGTGCTCTACAGCGTCACGTGGTCGTGGCTCATCGGGCTACTCGAGCGCGGTCGCCGCATCGCGTGGTGGGTCGGCACGGTGACCGTCATCCTGTTGGCTGTCGAGCTCGCCATCATCGTCGGTGCGGCCATCGCCGGCACGACGAGCCACTTCAACGTCTCGACCCCGCTCGCCACCACACTGTGGTCGGTCATGGCGTTCTCGATCAGCGTGATCTGGGCGGGAGCGTTCGTCGTGAGCATCCTGCTCTTCCGCAATCGACTCGGGGATGCGGCCCGCTCGCTCGCCATCCGCGCCGGCGCGATCATCGCGCTCGCGGGCATGGGACTCGCGTTCCTCATGACCGGCCCGAACGCCGACCAGCTCGCCGACTTCCAGGGCATCGCCGGGGCGCACACCGTCGGTATCCCGGATGGCGGGCCCGGCCTGCCGATCCTGGGCTGGAGCACGGTCGCCGGCGACCTGCGCATCCCGCACTTCGTCGGAATGCACGCGCTGCAGGCGCTGCCGATCCTCGTGATCCTGCTCGAGCTGCTCGCGCGCCGGGTCAGCGTCTTCCGCGACGTCGCCGTGCGATTCCGCGTCGTCGCCATCGCCACGGTCGCCTACGCGGCCACCCTGGCCCTGCTCACGGTGCAGGCCCTGCGTGGTCAGTCGATCGTGCAGCCCGATGCCATCACTTTGGCCATCGGCGTCGCCATCGCCGTCGTGAGCATTGGCGCCGCCGGCGCGGTCCTCATCGCAGGGCGCACGCCAGCTCCGGTGGAGCGCGATCGGGTCGACGCGGCCTGACGCGCGCGGGCGCGATCAGCGGGGCCGGTGGATGACGTCGCCGCCGAGCCCCGCGATCCGCCGCAGCAGCGCGGGGCGGGCCGTCGCCCACGCCACCGCCATGACGATGACGGAGGCCGAGAAGACCGCCACCCCGATCCAGCTCTCGTCGTCACGCAGCGCGTACAGATGGTTGAGGTTGCGCACGGCGCCGGTCGTGAGCACGAGGGTCACGTGCACCGCGGTGAAGCCGAGGAACCACAGCATCGTGAGCCAGTGCACCGTCTTCGTGGGGCCGAGCGGCACGAATGGCGTGACCCGCTTCATCCGCACCGACCACAGCGGCGACAGCCGCAGTCCGGTGAGGATCGCGAGCGGTGAGGCGATGAAGATCGTCACGAAGTAGGCGAGCAGCTGCAGCCCGTTGTAGTTGATCCAGCCGTTGGTGGTGGGCCAGTCGAACGAGGCGTACTGCAGGGCCGCCGAGAGGGCGTTCGGAATCACGTCCCACGAGGTCGGCACGACGCGCATCCACTGCCCCGAGACGAACAGCAGCACGACGTAGACCACGCCGTTGAGCACCCACAGGCTGTCGAGGCTGAGGTGGAACCACGCCGTGAGCGTGAGCCGCGTCGGCGGGTTCTTCGTGCGGATCAGACCCGTGTTGCGCCGCACCCAGAACGTGTCGGGGCGACCCTGGTGCCGCAGCTGCCACCCCGTGCGCACGATGAACAACAGGAAGAACCCGTTGAGGAAGTGCTGCCAGGCCAGCCACGCGGGAAACCCGACGGGAGCACCCGCCGGAAGGGCCGACTCGCCGGGGAACGCGACGAGGAACTCCGCGACGGCGGGCAGGTCGCGCAGCCAGCGTGCCGCGAGAACGATGCCGACGACCCCGACGAGGGCGACGGGGATGATCCAGACGAGGCGGCGCATTTGGCACTACGGTATCCCACCCCGGCGACCGCCGATGAACCCGAGCGCCGATGAACCACGGCGAGACAGGGCAGGACGACGCGATAATGGCCAGATGATCATCCGGGATGCCGTCGACGCCGATCTGGACGCGATCCTCGCGATCCACAACGCCGCCATCCGCGACTCGACCGCGATCTGGACCGACGTCGAGGTGGAGCGCGCGGATCGCGAGGCGTGGCTCGCCGAGCACCGCCGCGACGGGTACCCCGTGATCGTCGCGGAGCTCGACGGCGTGACGGTCGGCTACGCCTCGACGGGGCGCTGGCGCGAGAAGATCGGCTACCGCCACACGGTCGAGAACTCGGTCTACGTCGACTCCGGCCATCAGGGGCGCGGGATCGGGCGGGCGCTGCTGAGCGAGCTCATCGAGCGCAGCCGGGCGGCGGGCATCCACGTCATCGTCGCGGCGATCGAGGCCGAGAACGTCGCCTCGATCCGCCTGCACGAGGGCCTCGGCTTCGTCTCCGCCGGCGTCGTGCCCGAGGTCGGCACGAAGTTCGGCCGCTGGCTCGACCTCGCCCTGCTCACCCTCACA
This sequence comes from Auritidibacter sp. Marseille-P8566, assembly GCA_943372535.1. Lineage (GTDB taxonomy): Bacteria > Actinomycetota > Actinomycetes > Actinomycetales > Microbacteriaceae > Rhodoglobus. The sequence goes on along the minus strand of CALRZA010000079.1, from coordinate 5,009 downwards.
CTGCCGCGGGAGCCCGGGGACTAGAGGTCGTAGGTGTCCATCGGTTCGAGCGGCACGTACTCGCCGCCGCCCTGCTTGGTCGCCCACTCCAGGCGGGTGTGGTGCATCGATCGCCCGACCTGAGAGAGCGGGGCCTCGTGCACGGGGATCGTGCGGCGCGGGGCGACCGCGACGACGTAGTCCATCGAGTCCCCGATCTTGAGCCACGGCGCTCCGAGCGGCGCGGCGAGCGTCGGCACGGTGCGGTCGGGCACGGTGTACGAGTCGCCGCCGTAGTAGAGCTCGCCGTCGACGAACACGCCGACGTTGTCGACCACGGGGATCGACTCGTGGATGACGGCGTGCTTCTCGCCGAAGAACTCCAGAACGAAGGGCTCGACCTCCACCCGGTCGCCGTGACGCACGACCTCGATGTCCACGTCCGTCGCCGCGCGAGCCACGCCCTCCGGGCCGAAGAGGCGCACCCCGGAGTTGTTGGTGCGCAGGCGCTCGAGCTGCTCCGGCGTCCAGTGATCGGCGTGCTCATGGGTGATGACGATCGCCACGACCCCGTAGACGTCGGTCAGGGGCATGGTGAAGCTTCCCGGATCGATGACGAGGGTGGAACCCGACTTCTCGAGGGTCAGGCACGCGTGCTCGTACTTCGTCAGTTTCATGATCGACAGCGTAGAACAACCGGGCGGGAGACGGCCTGTGGGACATCATTGACTCATGCCCGCTGCTCCACCGCCCCGGTTCGTTCCTCCGGTGCGCGAGGTGCTCCTCGGAGTCGCCCTCCTGGGCTCGGTCGCGACGCTCGCCGCGTGGCAGCTGGCCGGGGCCGACATCGAGTTCGTCGTCGCCCGAGCGCTGAGTGTGCTGCTCGTCGTCAGCACGTTCGCCCCCGTCGTGGCTGCGCGGGTCGGCGCTCGGCGGGAGCACCGAGTTCTCGACGACCTGCGGGTACACGCCGTCGACCCCGGTGTGCTCGACGCGGTGGCCGCCACGACCGTCGTCGTCTTCGACACGGCGGGCACCCTCACGGCGGGCACGCCGACGGTCAGCGCCGTCGTGCCCGCGCTCGGCGGGAGTGCGGCGGAAGTTCTCGCGGTCGCGGCGTCCGCCGAGTTCGAGTCGCCGCATCCGCTCGGTCGGGCGATCGTCGCCGAGGCTCGCGCGCAGTCGCTCGTCGTCGCTCCCCCCACCGGCTTCACGACCCTCGAGGGTCGCGGCGTGCGCTCGACGGTGAGCGGGCAGGAGGTGCTCGTCGGCAGCGGCCGGCTCGTCGCCGAGCAGGGGCTTCGCCTCGACGAGTCGCTCTCGATCGCGGCCCACGCTCAGGCGGCCGCCGGGGAGACCGTGCTCGTCGTGATCGTCGCCGGGCAGATCGTCGGACTCATCGCGATCGCCGACCCGCTGCGCACGGGCGCCCATGAGGCCGTGGCCCGACTGCGGTCGCTGAAGGTTCGCGTCGCGATGCTCACGGGCGCGCCGCTGGAGGTCTCCGACTGGCTCTCGGTGCGCCTCGGCCTCGACGAGGTGTTCGCCGGAGTGCTGCCGCAGGACAAGCCCGACGTCGTCTCGCGCTTGCAGAACCGGGGAGCGCGAGTGCTCGCCGTCGGCGACAGCATCGACGACGGCCCGACGCTCGACCAGGCCGATGTGGGCGTCGCTCTGGGGGCGGATGCCGGCGACGCCGACATCCGCATCGCCGGTCGCGATCCCCGCAGCGTCGCCGACCTGCTCGAGTTCTGCCGCGCCAGGGTCCGGGGCCGCCGGCGCCGGCTCGCGATCATCGCCGGATACCACCTCATCACCGTCCCGCTGGCGGCCGGAGCGCTCGCGGGGCTCGGCATCCTGATGCCGCCTGTGCTGGCGCTGGCCCTGTCGCTCGCGCTCCTCGGCGTCCTCGCACTCGATGCGGGCGCCCTGCGGGCCCGCCGTCGGCCATGATGGTGCCATGACGACGACGTCCCGCCGCCTCGTGGTGGCCATCAACCCGACCGCTTCGTTCGGCAAGGGCCGCAATGTCGGCCCCGCCGTGGTGCAGACCCTGCGGGCCCTCGGTCACGATGTGACGAGCCTGCAGGAGCCCGACTTCGAGCAGCTCATGGAGTCGGGGCGGCGCGCCGTCGCCTCCAAGCCGGACGCCCTGATCGTCGTCGGCGGTGATGGCATGGTCAATCTCGGCACCAACCTCGTGGCCCGCACGAAGGTGCCGCTGGGCATCGTGCCCTCGGGCACGGGCAACGACATGGCCCGCGGCCTCGGCATCCCGCACGACAACACCGAGGCGGCCATCGAAGCGCTGATCGCCGCGCTCGACGCCCCGCCCCGCGTCATCGACGCGGCGCTCGTCTCCGGCGAGGGCTTCGACGATCGCTGGTTCGCGTGCGTGCTCTCCGCCGGGTTCGACGCGATCGTCAACGAGCGTGCCAACCAGCTCACGCGCCCGAAGGGCCCGAGCCGCTACCTCGTGGCGCTGGGGCTCGAGCTGCTCAAGCTGCGTCCCATCCAGTACCGCCTCACGCTCGACGGCGTCAGCCTCGAGACGAGCGGTGCGCTTATCAGCGTCGGCAACAACGTGTCGCTCGGCGGGGGCATGAAGGTCACCCCCGACGCGAGACTCGACGACGGCGTGCTCGACGTTCTCGTCGTTCAGGCGATCGGACGGATCGCGTTCCTGCGGATCTTCCCCCGCGTGTTCCAGGGCACCCACGTCACCGACCCGCGGGTGACGATCCACCGGGCCAAGCACATCCGCATCGAGGCGGATGCCGTGGTCGCCTACGCCGACGGCGAGCGTTTCGGCACCCTGCCGATCGACATCGAGGTCGTGCCGAAGGCGCTGCGGGTTCTCGCTTAACTCGCGTCAGTCGCGACGCAGAGGTAGAGCGTGATGGACTCGCCGTCGCGCTCGGTGGTCGAGACGATGAACTCCTGCTCAGGGCGCACGCCCTCGGCGGCCGCCTCCTTGAACGCGGCGAAGTCCTCGGCGCACGATGCCGACACGGCGTTCTGCAGGCCTCCGTCGGCGCTGATCTGCGCGTCCGTCAGCTCACCCTGCCCGATGACGATGTAGGTGTGCGGCTGCGCGCACGGGGTCACGTCGACCTCAGCGAGGTCCGTGCCCTCGACGAACGAGAAGCAATCGCCCTCGAGCAGCGTGGTCGAGCGGATCGTGGTCGTCTCGGTGACGCGGCCGTCGGCATCCCGGGGCGGTCCGAAGAGGGCCGCGCAGCCGGCGAGGGTCGCGACGGTGGCGACGCCGACCATGACGGCGACGGCGGAGCGGGAACGACGACTCATGGCTTCTCCTGGCGGCTGTGGCGGGGAGGTTTTGGCCTCTGACTCCCCGTGTGGCATACTCGTGTAGTTGTCGTGACGGCCCCATCGTATAGAGGCCTAGTACGCCGCCCTCTCACGGCGGTAACGCGGGTTCGAATCCCGCTGGGGTCACCATAGCCGAAAGCCCGCGAGGAATTTTCATCGCGGGCTTTCGTCGTTCCGCGTCGAGCGGATCGTCGCTCAGCCCTTCTTGATGCGCTCCACCTCGGCGTCGATCGCGCTCGGCGTGATCATGCGCTGGGTGCTGAACAGACCGATGGCCTGGAAGACCGCGGCGATCCCCATGCCGCCGATCACCCATCCGGGCCAGAAGTAACCCATGCCACTGAGCGCCCAGATCACGGTGACGGCCACGGAGACACCGAGCCAGACGAGAAGGTAGGTGTAGAACTCGTTGCGGGCCTTGAGCCGCTTGTGGGCGAGATCGCGCAGTTCCTCTTCATTCATGGCCCTCACGATACCCCGGTAGACTCGGCCATCGAACTGTCTCGATTGGATTTCATGGAAGCCGCACTCCCCGCCTGGTTCGAGATCACCTCGTACATCGTTCTGATCGGCATCCTCGCGGTCGACCTGATCCTCGCCTACCGTCGGCCGCACATCCCGTCGACGAAGGAGTCGGCTCTGTGGGTCACGTTCTACGTCGTGCTCGCCCTGATCTTCGCCGGCCTCATGCTCTGGCAGGGCTCCGTGAACCACGCGGCCGAGTTCATCGCGGGCTGGGTGACCGAGTACTCACTCTCGATCGACAACCTCTTCGTCTTCGTCATCATCATGGCGAGGTTCTCGGTGCCCCGGAAGTACCAGCAGGAGATCCTGATGGTGGGCATCATCATCGCCCTCGTGCTGCGCGGCATCTTCATCATTCTGGGCGCTCAGCTCATCGAGAACTTCTCCTGGATCTTCTACCTCTTCGGTGCGTTCCTTCTCTATACCGCGATCACGCAGGTGTTCGAGAACCACAACGACATGGAGGAGAAGGAGAGCGCGGTCATCCGCTTCCTCCGCAAGCGCATCGCGATCACGAACGAGTTCGACGGCTCGAAGCTGCGCACTGTCATCGACGGCAAGAAGGTGTTCACGCCGATCCTCATCGTCTTCGTCGCGATCGGCACGACCGACCTCGTGTTCGCCCTCGACTCGATCCCGGCGATCTTCGGCATCACGCAAGACCCGTTCATCGTCTTCACCGCGAACGTGTTCGCGCTCATGGGTCTGCGCCAGCTGTACTTCCTGCTCGGCGACCTCATCGAGAAGCTCGAGTACCTGCACTACGGCATCGCCTTCATCCTCGCGTTCATCGGTGTGAAGCTGTTCTTCCACGCCCTGCACGAGAACGAGGTTCCGTTCATCAACGGCGGCGAGAAGGTGGAGTGGGCGCCCGAGATCTCGACCTGGACCTCGCTTCTGGTCATCCTCGGCGCGATGGCGGTCGCGGTCATCGCGAGCCTCATCAAGATCCGCGTGGATGCCCGCCGCGAGGCCGCGAAGGAGCTGACTCCGACGGAGTAGGCCCGCAGCCCGAATGCTACGCTCGGGCGACCGGAGAAGGACTGTTTCATGACTGAATCACGGGCGAGAACCCTCGCCGAGAAGGTGTGGGATGACCACCTCGTCGCCAAGGGCGAGGACGGCTCTCCCGACCTCATCTACATCGACCTCCACCTCCTGCACGAGGTGAC
>CALRZA010000078.1:0-7595 GCA_943372535.1 Auritidibacter sp. Marseille-P8566 | reverse complement strand
CGCGAGGTGCGTGCGGTGGCGGCGATCACGGGCTCTCCTCCGACGGGGTCGTGTCGACGGCGGGTGCGTCAACGGCAGGGGCGGGTCGCTTGCGCGACGGCAGGAAGGGTTTCTTGGGCTGCTTCGGTGCGGACATGGACCGCGGCTGGCGCGCATCCGGGTTGAGGCCGAGCGCGCGGGCGCGGGCGCGGTAATCGTCGTCGCGCGACTGGCGTTCGCGGGCCCGCTGCTGGCGACGCGTGAGCTGGCCGGGCCCTCGTCCGCCGATCGCCCGAGCGAGGGCGAACAGAATCAGCACGAGCACCATGAGCACGGCGGCGGTACCGAAACCACGGGCGATCATCGTGTCTTCGGGCGACTTGACGAAGGTGAAGGTCGTCAGCGGCAGCGACGTCATGGGGCCGCTGAACGGGTTGAGGTTGAGGAACGTGGTCGCGCCGGCGGTGAGCAGCACCGGCGAGGTCTCACCGATTCCCCGGGCGGTGCCGAGGATGATCGCGGTCGTGAGCCCGGAGCGGGCGGTCGGCAGTGTCACCGTCCACACCGTGCGCCAGGTGGAGGCCCCGAGCGCGCGGGCCGCCTCCTTGAGGTTGCCCGGCACGAGACGCAGCACGACATCCGCCGACCGGATGATGATCGGCAGCATCATGACGGTGATGGCCAGCGACGCCGCGAATCCCGACCGCTCGAAGCCGAGGAAGACGATGACCGTCGCGTAGATGAAGAGGCCGGCCACGATCGAGGGCAGCGCCGTCATCGCCTCGACGACCGTACGCACGAACCGCGCGTAGCCACCGGGGAACTCGCTGAGGAAGATCGCGGTCATGAGCCCGAGCGGGATGCTGATGGCAAGCGCGATCGTGATCTGGATCAAGGTGCCCGCGACGGCGTGGATGACGCCACCCTCGGTCAGCGGATCGAGGGGGCCGGCGAGACTCATGTCCTGAGTGAAGAAGTTGAGGTTCTGCAGCGGCTCGATGCCGCGGCCGACGGTGTAGATCACGACCGAGGCGAGGGCGAGCAGCAGCAGGAATGCGAGCGAGTGCACGATCACGGCGATGAGTCGGTCGCGCACGGTCGGCCCGTTCTCATCGAACGCCGTGAGGAGGGCGAACAGCACGAGGAAGATCAGGTAGGCGACGACGATGAAGCCGATGGCCCCCTGCAGCGGCAGCGCGAAAAAGAACAGCCAGCTGGTCAGACCGATGGATGCGGCGGCGCAGCCGAGCAGCCGGATCACGTCGACCGTGCGGATCGTCGCGGTGTTGCGTCGCGGCTCGGGGCCGGTGACCGGGCCGACCTCGGTCTTCCAGGTGCGCGGCTTCTCGTCGACGACGTCGGCGTCAGCGCTGGCCGGTCGTTCCATCACGTCGGTCATCAGTCGCTCGCGCTTCCGGATCGGCTGCGCGCGATGATCATCGACGCGAGGAAGTTGACGACGAGGGTGATGAGGAAGAGCGCGAGTCCCGCGGCCATGAGGGCCGAGATCTCGAAGACCGACGCCTCGTTGTAGCGCAGCGCGATGAGGGCCGAGATCGAGTTCGCCCCCTTCTCGAGGATGCGCGGCTGGATCACGAAGACCGGCGAGATGATGATGAATACCGCGATCGTCTCACCGAGCGCGCGTCCGAGGCCGAGCATCGTGCCGCCGATGATGCCGCCGCGGCCGAACGGCAGCACCACGCTCGAGATCATCCCCCACTTGGTCGCCCCCAGCGCGAGGGCACCCTCCCGCTCGCCCAGCGGGGTCTGCGTGAAGACCTCGCGCATGATCGAGCTCGTGATCGGCGCCACCATGAGGGCGACGACGATGCCGGCGATGAACGTGGATGCCGCGAACACCGTCGGAGTCGCCAGCGGATCCGAGGGGTCGAACCCTTCGACTGCGAAGATCGGAATCCAGCCGAGGTAGGTCGCGAGCCACTGCGACACCGGCAGGATGTTGGGGCTGAGGAAGAAGAACCCCCAAAGCCCGTAGACGACGCTGGGGATCGCCGCCATGAGGTCGACGATCGACACGAGCGCCGCCTTGATCTTGAGCGGCGCGTACTCGCTGATGTACAACGCGGTGCCGAGCGAGAGCGGCAGCGCGAACGAGATCGCCGTGAGGGCGATGAAGAACGTGCCCGCGAGCACGGCCGCGATGCCGAAGTTGCCGGAGTTCGGATCCCACGACTGCGTGGTGAGGAAGTTGATTCCGGCCGACTGCAGCGAGACTAAGCCCTGGAAGAGCAGGAAGAGGCCGACCAGGGTCATGACGATCACGACGATCGTGCCGTTGGTGAACGCGACGGCTCGGAACGACCGGTCGGGCAGATCGAGGTTCGAGGCCAACGTGCGAGGCGAATCCTCGACGACCTCGGGCGGCCCTTCGATCAGGGCGTCGACGTCGGGGCCGTCGATGACGACGACGTCGGTGGCTTCAGCGTCAGACGAGTTGGGCACGTTCGCCTGCCATCAGAGCCGGGTCGGTGAGGCGCGCGCCCTCGTGCAGCGTGGCGACGGGGATGGATCGCACGGCCAGATCGATCGAGTGCTGCCGGTCGCGGGCCGAGGTGTACCACCGGGCGCACGTCACGACCGGGCGGCCCGAGACCGAGGCGTACCAGCCGTAGACCCCGCGCCCGGCTTCGCTGACGTGCTCGACCGCGAGATCCGCGGCGGCCTCCATCACCATGGACGCGTGGGCACGGGCACCCTCGAAGGTGGAGTGCACCTCGACGCCGCGGGCAAGTTCGCGGTTGTTCGCCGAGACCAGTTGCCAGACCACGCGGCCGCCCTCGGCGGTCGAGTCCTCCGTAGTGCTCGCCGCACCCACCACGCGCTCGGCGTGCGCGACCCACGGAACGATCTTCGGGCTGTCGCTCGTGAGGAAGCGAACGAAGACGATGCGGGGGCCGACCGACATGGGGTGAGGTGCCTTAACTTCTCGGGTCGCCGCCCGGGGGAAGGCAGCGATGGGCAGTCAAGGGAGAACGGGACAACGGCAGCGCTCGGCCACGCGTACGGCCCCCCACCGGCACGTGAACAATCGGTGCTGGGGCGTTTCATCGAGCAGTTGTCAGCTCCGCCTCCAGGACTCGAACCTGGACCGTACAGCTCCAAAGGCTGACGTGCTGCCATTACACCAAGGCGGATCGTGCGACAGCCAGTCTGCCAGAGCGCGCGGCGGGGTCGGACCGGAGGGCTTGTTCACGCGCACGACAGCCGCGATTCACGTCGTACGGGCACGATGTGCCCACTATGACCCGAGCTTCATTCGCGAGCCTTCTCGCCCTCCCCCTCGTGGGCCTCACCGCCCTCACCGGTTGCACCGCTCCGACGGCCGCCCCCACCATCGACGAGACCTACGTCTCCGACTCGGGCGAGCCGAGCGCCGAGCCGTCGGCCCCGATCACGCCGAACCCGATCGAGCCGGACACGACCCTGATCGTGCGGGCGACGGCGACGGCATCCACGGGAGCCCAGCTCGACCTCGAACTGCAGGTGCACCGCTCGGTGCGCTGGGATGACGTGGCCAGCCAGACCTTGCCGGCTGCCCTCCTCGAGGACTGCGCCACGCTCTACACCGGCGCGCTCTTCGCTGAAGAGCAGTGGAGCTTCACTCGCGTGAACCTCACGGCGATCCCCTCCGCGGGCTCCACCGGCGAGTGGCCGGAGAGCGCGCAGATCGTCGCGCTTCCATCGGCCGAGTTCGTGCCGGTCGCGGGGCGCGGCGACTTCCAGTCGGTGGGAACCGCGAGCACGCCGCTCTGCCAGCGGGACAAGTACCTCGCGGGCCCCGGCAAAGCGGGGCTCGCGTTCGGGTTGCCCGCCGATGGCGGCGCCCTGCTCGCCTGGGCGCAGCACCAGTACGGCATCAGCCTCGTCGGTGCCACGCTCAGCGCGTGCACCGTCGAGGTCACGGCACTCGGTCAGAGCGCCGGCGCGGGCGGCAGCGGGTGGACGACGGTGTCGGACGACGAGAACTGCTTCGCGGGAGCGGCCGAGGAGACCTCGGTCTTCTAGTCCGCTCGGCGTTCAGCCGATCGCGGGTGAGGCGGGGTCAGCCGATCTGGACGATCATGGGGTCGGCGACCCCGACATCCACGGCGACGTGGAGCGCGCCGGCGGCGACGCCTATGGGAGTGGCCGTCCACGACGTGCCGTCCGACAGGATCGAGACGAGCTCGCCGTCCTGGCTCAGGATGAGGCGGGTCACACCGTCGACCGCAGCCGCGGAGAGCGAGCCCGTGGCGGGGATGCCCGTCGACTCCTCGTGCCAGCCATCCTCGTCTTGCCACGCGCGGAACAGGACGCCGCCCTCGACGCTGAAGACCTCAGGCCAGCCGCTCACGGGCACGGAGGCGGCGATCGGACCCCAGGTCTCGATGCCGGTCAACTCGGCATGCCAGCCGAGGTCGTCGCCCCACACGCGGTAGAGCGACCCGTTCTGCGAGACGAACACGGTCGGGAACAATCCGCCGAGGTCGACCGCGGCGATGTCGCCGGTGATCTCGACTCCGGTGGGCATGCGCTGCCACCCGGAGGGCGTGTCCACGTTCATCACGAGGGCGCCTTCGTCGAGCGTCATGACGAACGGGCGCTCGCGCATCGCCACGGCCGCAAGGGCCGTCGCTCCGGAGCGGATCGCCGTGTCGCTCACGTTCCACTGACCGTTGGTCGCCGACGCCGCGTGCAGCTGCCCGTTCTCGACGAAGTACACCGCCGGCGCGGTCGAGCCGACCTGCAGCGCGGTGAGGGCCGTGATCTGCGGATCGAGCCGCGTTCCGCGCACCTGCCAGCCGACCGGGGTCGAGAGGACCTCGCGCAGGCCGGTCGCCGATTCGCCGTAGTGGATGAAGTTCGACACCGTCACCGGGTCGACGATGCGGTAGGTGAGGGGGCCGACCTGCGATCCCCCGAGCCAGAAGTCCTCCGAGACGAGGATCGTGCCGTCGTCGTTGATCTTCTCGACATAGGCCACATGGCCGTCGGCGCTGTAGCCGGCGGCGCCGCCATCCCAGTGCGCCACCGAACCGATCGCGGGCGTGTTGTTGACTTCGTAGCCGTCGAGCATCGCCCGGAAGGCCCAGTCGGTGGCGTTGCCGGGATGCGTGCGGGGCTGGGGTACTCCGGCCGTGATGAGGCGCCACGCCACGTAGTTCGTGCAGTTGTGGCCCGGGCTCATGTTCCAGAACGAGCCCTCGTTGGTCTCGCCGCGCGCCGCGGCCCAGGCCCCGGCGTCGCACTCGTCCGACTCGCAGACGATGGTCGCCGCGCTCGGCAGGGCGGGCATCAGCACGAGCGCGGTGCACAACGCCGCGGTCGCCAGAAGCGCCCGCGGTCGAAAGCTCGCGCCAGACAGCATGTCTCGATACTGGCATCGGCTGAGCGGCCAACAGTCCCGTCTCACCGGTCTGCCCCGAGAAGTTGCCGGAGACGCCAGCGGTCGTTCACGTGCCGGTCACGTCGAGCCTCCGCGGCCGCGCACGGGATAATGGGGCAATGCCCACCAGCGACGAAGTCGACCGCATCGTCGAGTCGTGGAGCCGCGAGCGCCCGGACCTCGACTTCTCACCGCTGCAGGTGCTCAGTCGCGTCGGACGCCTCTCGCGGCACCTCGAACGGGCCCGCCGCACCGCGTTCGCGGCCTCCGATCTCGAGTTGTGGGAGTTCGACGTGCTCTCCGCGCTGCGGCGCGCGGGAGACCCCTACCAGTTGAGCCCCAAAGCGCTCCTGCAGCAGACCCTCGTCACGAGCGGCACGATGACCAACCGCATCGATCGGCTCGTGGAGCGCGGGCTCGTCGAACGGCGCACCGACCCGCACGACGGCCGGGGCATCCTCGTCGTCATGACCGACGAAGGCCAGGACCGCGTGGATGCCGCGATCAGCACCCTGCTCGCCGCCGAGTCCGAACTGCTCGACCGGCTCTCCGCCCCCGACCAGGAGCGCCTGAGCGCCCTGCTGCGCAAGCTCAGTCTGGATTTCGACGAGCCGGAAGGCTAGCCCTCTTGCGCGGCGCTGACGGGGTGCGGGCATCCCACAGGCGCAGCGCGATGTGCACGGGGATGAGTCCGAGCCAGAAGTACATCGCCACGTCGCCCGAGACGACGAGGGCGATCGGGATCGAGACGCCGAAGACGATCGGCGTGAGCAGCTGGTTGCGCCGCACGTACTTGTAGAGCGCCACGTCGATGACGTCGTCGACGAACCCCTTGCGCCAGGCGTAGCGCCACAGGGCGTACTGGATCATGCCGATGATTCCCACGATCGCCGCGTAGAAGACCACCGCGACGACGTCGCCGCCGTACTCGCTGAGCAGGCTCGTGGGGAACGGCAGGAACGCGATGAAGAACAGCAGCAGCAGGTCGAGCCACATCAGCGGTCCGTCGTGGGACTTGATCACGCGGAACTTGCGGTGATGCCCCAGCCAGTTGAGGCCGATGATGAGGAACGAGAGGGCGTAGGCGAAGAGGTCGTCGGCCTGACCCGAGATGATCTCCCACGTCGTCTCGTCGCCGGGCACGGGCACGCGCAGGTCGATCACCAGCAGGGTCATCGCGATCGCGAAGACGGCGTCGCTGAAGTAGACGAGCCGCTCGGTCGTGGTGCCCGCCGCGAACACCTTGTTGTAGCGGTCGCGCACGTCCATGGACCCCACCCTAGCTAGATTGGGCACGTGCCCACAGCCGAAGATCTCGTCGCCCCGGTTCGCGAACGCCGGCTGAATCCGCTGACCGATGGGCTGGGCGCCTCGGCCCGGGCTCACGAGCACCGGCTGCTGAGCGCGGCGCGCCCTGCGCTGCCGTTCCTCAACTGGCTCGGCACGTTCGCTCGGCCGCTGATCACGGTGCCCGGCCTCGGCTGGATCACCGCCGACCCGCTCACGGCGCGTGCGGTGCTCAACGACCCCGACCACTTCACCCTGCTGAGCGAGGGCGGCGTCGGTCACCTCTGGGCGCAGATCCTCGGGGACTGGGTCTACGACCTCTTCGACGGCCCCGGCCACTACGACCTGCGCACCCGCAGCCGGGAGCTCTTCACCGAGCGCACGAGCGGTGCCTTCGTCGAGAAGGCGTGGGGGTTGCGACTCGAGACGGCCCGGGCGGCCCTCGAAGCCGGTGAGGACGTGGATGTCGCCGACCTCTCGCGCATCCTCGTCGGCCGTATGGTCGTGACCCTGCTTGGGATGCCGACGCCGGCCGGCGACGACGGTTACCGCGAGATCTTCGAGACCGGCGAGCGCCTCGCCTCGATCGCGCTCGGCACCACCGCCGACACGACGCTGCCGCCCGAGGTGATCGCGAGCGCCCGGAGCATCGTGGAGGAGCTCACGGGCCACATCGACACGGTGTTCGAGACCGCCCCCACCGACACCGTGATCGGCCGCTGCCGAGAGCTCGGGCTCAGCGTGCAGGAGACGAAGGGCCTCTCGACGCTGCTCATGGTGGCCGGCACCGAGACCGCCGCGTCCGCGATGGCGCGCATGGTGGCGCTGCTCGTCGACACCGGCGAGCAGCATCGGCTGATCGCTGATCGATCGCTCACCGAGGGCGCGGTGCGCGAGGCGCTGCGCGTCACGTCGCCGGCTCCGATCATCGGTCGGTCGG
>CALRZA010000077.1:0-7697 GCA_943372535.1 Auritidibacter sp. Marseille-P8566 | reverse complement strand
GGGGTGACGCGGCCGGCGACTTGGGGGTTGGTGGCGGCGAGCACGTCGGTGACGACGAGGGAGCCGACGACGTACCCGATCGCGATGGCCGCCCCCGCCCCGGCGAGCACGAGCAGCAGCGACCGGATGAGGTTGGCCCGATCTCCGAGCACCGTGGCGAGCATGGTGCCCTGGATCGGCGTCATGAGGGGCGCGACGATCATCGCCCCGATCACGGTCGCGGTCGAGTCGGCGACGACGCCCGCCGAGGCGATCACCGCCGCGAGGACCAGCAGCAGCCAGAAGCGGGAGTACTTGGCGCGAGCGTTCTCGCCATCGAAGAAGACCGCGCTGCGCATGTCGAGCGCCGAGTTGAACCGGGATTCCATGGGGCGAATCTAGTGGGTCGCTGAACCTCTTCTCGCCTGATACGCCCACCTCCTAGGCTGACGCCCATGTACCAGTTGCGTCGCCCCGCGGCCGACCTCCAGCCGTTCGTGGAGCACTACTGGTTCGTCACGCACCCGGACGACGAGCCCGTGACGCTGCGCGTCGACGTCTATGTCGATGCTCGGGCCGACCTCATCATCAATCACGGGGTGTCGTACCGGCGCGAGATCGTGGGCGGGCCGGCCGAGCAGATCGATCGCTCGAATCTCGACGCCCAGCGTCTGGAGCCGATCCGCATCTCGCAACACGGACTCGTCGACCTCGCGGGGGTGCGGTTCCGGCTCGGCGGGCTCGGGCCGTTCGTGCGCACGCCGCTCGCGGAGCTGACAGGCCGAACCCCGGATGCGGCCGCGGTCTTCGGGCCGGACGCCGCGACCCTCGAGCGCACCCTCGCCGAGACTCCCGACCTCGATGCCAAGGCCGCCCTCCTCGACGCCTTCCTCCTCACCCGCCTCGACAGCGGCGGACGCTTCTCGCAGTTCGCGGTGGCACTGGCCGTGCTCGAGCGCGGAGAGCACCCCGTGCTCGGCGCGAGCGAGCGCCGCGATCGCGCCCGGCTCTTCGCGCGCTACCTCGGCATCCCACCCCAGACCCTGACGCGCATCGTGCGCTTCCAGACGGCCCTTCGGTCACTCATGATCGATCCCGAAGGATCGCTCGCCGAGCTCGCGGCGCAGTGCGGCTACTTCGACCAAGCTCACTTCATCCGCGAGTTCCGGCGGATGTCCGGAGGCGTGCCGCGCGGCTACCGCGGCTACTACCCGCCCGACGGCCCGGCCGACTTCGCGCCCAATGTCGTCGCATACGTACAAGACGCGCCCCCGACCGGACCGCGAATCTAAGCGCAACCCGATCGAGAGGACCCCCATGACGCACTGGTCAGGCACGGGAACGCCCGAGGACCCGTGGCAGCTCAAGACTCCCCCGCTGAGCTCCGACTACACCCTGTACCGGGACGACACGGTCGACCCTCCACTGCTGATCTGCCAGGTCGGCAGCACCAAGCTCACCTACCTCGCCCGCGCCGTCGACGACCTGCACGCGATGCTCGTCGCCCACGGTGACTGGATGCCGCTCGGCTCGGCCGACGAGAGCAAGGCCGCGGCCGAGGGCACGGTCGAGGCGTGGGGCCGTTCGGAGTCCAACCCGGTCGGCGGGTGGTACGGCCAGCGGAAGGGCTACCGGGGGCGGTTCGGCATGTACCTGCCGCCCCTGCTTGAGGCGCTCGGCCTGGTGGAGCTCGAGCACGAGGCCCGCAACAACCGGATGCGGGCGCTCTGATGGCCGAGCGCACGGCATCCACGTTCTCACTGACCTACTCGGTGACCGCGACCGTGCCGGCGACGCCCGCCGAGGTGTGGGCTCGGCTCACCGACGCCGTGGCATTCCCCGACTGGAACTCGACCGTCACGAGCATCGAGGGACCGATCGCCCCCGGCACCCGGTTGGCGATCCGCGTGCCGATCTCAGAGCGCACCTTCCGACCGCGGGTCGTCGAGTTCGAACCCGAGCAGCGGATGGTGTGGCAAGACGGCGCCGCCCCGATGTTCCGGGGGCGACGCACCTTCACGCTCACCCCGAGCGCGGGCGGTACCGAGTTCTCGATGGTCGAGACGTTCCAAGGGCTGATGCTGCCGATGATCAAGGGCACGCTGCCCGACTTCGGGCCAGTCTTCGATCAGTACGCGACCGACCTGGTCGCGTCGTTCCGCGGCTGAACGCTCAGTCCGCCGGCCGCGTCGACGCACGCACGACGAGGGTCGTCGGCAGCGGCGTCGAGACGGACGCGCTCTCGGGCTCCTCGATCGACATCAGCACCTTCTGCATGATGAGGCCGCCGAGCGCGGCGAAGTCCTGGCGGATCGTCGTGAGCGGGGGTCGCAGGTAGGCCGACTCGGGCACGTCGTCGAAGCCGACGATGCTCACGTCGTCGGGCACGCTGAGGCCGCGGGCGTCGAGGGCCGACATTAGGCCGAGAGCCATGTAGTCGTTCGACGCGAAGACGGCCGTGCCGCGCTCGATGTCGGCCGAAAGGCCGAGCTCATAGCCGCTGCGGGACGACCAGTCGCCATAGGGCACGTCGAGCACCGCGAGGCGGTTGGCGGTCATCTCGTCGGTGTAGCCCCGCACGCGCTCGATCGAGTCGGGCGCATCCCGCGGGCCGGCGAGGTGGATGACCCGGCGGTGGCCGAGCTCGATGAGATGCCGCACGGCCGCCCGCGCTCCGCGGTACTGGTCGATCGAGACGATGGACGGCGTCGGACGCGACGACGCCGCGACGGCGATGACGGGGATCGAGAGGTCGAGGTTGAAGACGACCTCGAGCACGGCGACGTTCGTCGCGACCAGCACGATGGCATCCACCCGCTGGCGCAGCAGGGCCTCGACGCTCGCGCGCACGCTCGCGGGGTCGGCATCCGCGAGGGTCATCGTGTCGACGCTGAACCGAGCGGCCCGGGCGGCGACGTTGAAGTTGACGGCGATCGAGGTGGGCCCGTACTCCGAGGTGCCGGGCGAGATGAGGCCGATCGTGCGCGTGCGCCGCGTGACGAGGGCGCGGGCCGCGGGCGACGGGCTGTAGCGCAGCTGGGCGATGGCCTGCTCGACCCGCGCGCGGGTCGCGGGACGCACGTTGGGCACGTCGTTGAGCACGCGCGAGACGGTCTGGTGCGAGACGCCGGCCAGGCGCGCGACATCGAAGATGTTCGCCGCCCGCGCCCCCTTGTCCTCCGCTCCGGGCCGACGCTCCTGCTCAGTCGTCATCGGGCTGGGCGATCCTCGCGAGCAGGGAGTCGACGGTCAGTTCGTCGGAGGGCAGGGTGGCGAGCAGCCGCCCGTCGCGGAGAAGCGTGACACGCGACGACACCCTGAGCACCTCTTCCAGTTCAGCCGAGATGAAGATGACCGACATCCCATTCTCGGCCAGTTCGCCGACCAGTTTCTGCACCTCCACCTTCGCGCCGATGTCGATGCCGCGGGTGGGCTCGTCGAGAACGAGCACCCGCGGCGCCAACGCCAGCAGGCGGGCCAGCAGAACCTTCTGCTGGTTTCCCCCCGACAGTACACCGGCGAGCATCTCGGTCGAGGCCGGACGGATGCCGAGCGCTTCGATCCAGCTCGCGGCGAGTTCGCGCTGGCGGGCGCGCCGCATCCGCCGGAAGATGCCGCGCTCCGCCTGCAGGGCGAGGGTGATGTTCTCGCGCACGGTCAACCGGTCGATGATGCCCTCGGCCTTGCGGTTCTCCGACGAGTAGGTGAGGCCCAGGGCGATCGCCCGGCGCGGGTTGCCGGGCGAGACCGGTGCCCCGTCAAGGATGATGACGCCCGCGTCGGGCCTGTCGATTCCGGTCAGTACGCGCGCGAGCTCGGTGCGCCCCGAGCCGAGCAGGCCGGCCAGGCCCAGCACCTCCCCCTCGGCGAGGGTGACGTCGACATCGACGACGCGCTGGCCCGACCGCAGGCCGCGGGCCTCGAGCATCGGCCGCGGCGCCTCGGTCGGGGTGTCGACGCGGGGCCGCATCACGAGGTCGTCGGCCGAGCGGCCGAGCATCTTCTGCACGAGGTCGATGCGCAGCAGCTCGCGCGTCAGGTACTCGCCGACCAGCTGGCCGTTACGGAGCACCGTCACCCGGTCGCAGATCTCATAGACCTGATCGAGGAAGTGCGAGACGAAGAGGATCGCGACCCCGCGCTCCTTGAGCTCGCGGATGATGCGGAAGAGCTCGGCGACCTCGTCGAGGTCGAGGCTCGAGGTCGGCTCGTCCAGCACGAGGATGCGCACGTCGCTCGAGATCGCGCGCGCGATGGCCACGAGCTGCTGCACCGCGAGCGAGTGGCTGGAGAGCAATGAGCTCGGGTCGATGTCGAGCCCCAGATCGCTCAGCACCTCCGCGGCCGAGCGGCGCATCGCCGCCCAGTCGATGCCGCCCCACCGTCGCGGCTCGCGGCCGAGCATGATGTTCTCGGCGACCGTGAGGTTGGGCAGCAGGTCGATCTCCTGATAGACCGTGCGGATGCCGGCCCGCTGCGCCTCCGCGGGCGTCGCGAAGTGCACGCGCTCGCCATCGATCTCGATGGTGCCCTCGTCGAGGGTGAGCGCCCCGGTGATGCCCTTGATGAGCGTCGACTTGCCGGCGCCGTTCTCCCCCATGAGCGAGTGCACCTCGCCGGGGAACATCCGGAAGTCGACACGGTCGAGAGCGGGCTCGTTGAGGAACCGCACCGAGGCGCCGCGCACCTCGACGACGGGCTTCATCGCGCCGGATGTCATGGTCACATTGTGGGGGATGGCCGGGGTTCGCGGTACGTCGGGCTCACCGCCGACTCGATCGGGCGATGATCACGCGCTGCACGACCACGAAGATGAGCAGCAGGATGCCGATCGTGATGCGGGTCCACGACTGCTCGGCCCCGAGGAACGAGATGACGCCCTTGATCGTGCCGTAGACGAAGACCCCGATCATCGACCCGAGAACGAAGCCGCTGCCACCGGTGAGCAGGGTGCCGCCGATGACGACCGCCGCGATGGTGTCGAGCTCGGTGCCGACGCCGTTGAGCGGGTAGCCCGCCCCGGTGTAGGCGGCGAACACGACGCCGGCGAGCCCCGCGCAGGTGCCCGAGATCACGTAGGCGAGCAGCTTGGTGCGCACGACCGGCAGACCCATGAGCCGTGCCGACTGCTCGTTGCCGCCGATCGCGTAGATCGTGCGGCCGAAGCGCGTGAACTGCAGCACGAGCGCCGCTGCCGCCACCGTCAGCAGGGCGATGATGCCCGTGGGCGTGATGTACCAGCCCTCGATCTGGAAGCGCGTGGACTGCAGCCAGAGGATCACGGGATCCTCGACCTTGATCGACGACAGGCTCACCACGAAGGCCAGACCGCGGGCCAGGAACATCCCGGCGAGCGAGGCGATGAACGGTTGCACATCGAAGAACTGCACGAGCACCCCGACGAGCAGTCCCACCAGGGCGCCGCTGATGATCATCGTGGGGATCACGACGGCGACGGGCACCCCCTCGCTGAGCATCCGGGCGCACATGATGCCGGTGAAGGCGAGCACGGCGCCGACCGAGAGGTCGATGCCGCCGGTGAGGATGACGAAGGTCATTCCCACCGCGAGGATCAGCAGGTAGGCGTTGTCGAGCAGCAGCGACGAGATCATGCGCGGCGTGAGGAAGTTGCCGAAGTAGAGCTGGGCGCCGACGGCCATGATCACGAGGATCGCGATCGCGGCGAACACCGGGATCCACGAGGCCCGGCGGCTGGCGAACAGCCGCGCGCGCGCGATCAGCGGGTTCACGGCATCCGGGGTCACGGCATCCGGGGTCTTGAGGGTCGTGTTGGTCACGAGGCCACCTCCGCGTCGGGTCGGTTCGAGGAGCGCGAGATCGCGCTGGTCAGGCGGGCCATGCCGGCGCGCACCCGGCTCGACTGCACGAGCACGACGATGATCACGACGGCCGCCATGAACACCGGACTAACCGCGGGAGGCACCCCGAGGAAGGTGATCGTCGACTTGAGCGTCTGGATCGTGAAGACGCCGATCACGGTTCCGGCGAGGCTGAACTTGCCGCCGGCGAGCGACGTGCCGCCGAGAACGACGGCGAGGATCGCGTCCAGTTCGATGTAGAGGCCGGCCGCGTTGGCATCCGCCGCCATGATGTTGGAGCTGTAGAGGATGCCCGCGAAGCCGGCCAGCAGGCCGCTCGCCGCGTAGGCGCCCCAGATGATGCCGCGCGAGCGCACCCCTGCCAGACGGCTGGCCTCGGGGTTGATGCCCACCGCCTCGGTGAGCACGCCGAGGGCGGTGCGGCGCTCGACGATCGCCACCAGGATGATCGCGACGATCGACACGTAGAACGCGAACGGGAAGCCGAAGAGGAACCCCTGCGCGATGAACTGGTAGGGCGTCGAGTTGATCGTCGTGATGAAGCCGCCGGTGATGAGCAGCGCGATGCCGCGGCCGGCGAGCATGAGCACGAGCGTGGCGATGATCGGCTGGATGCCGAGGGCGGCCACCAGGAACCCGTTCCAGACCCCGAGGATGAGCGTCGTGAGAACGCCGGCCCCGATCGCCAGCAGCACGACCCCGAGGTTGTCCGGCTCCGGAGAGGCCTGGATGATCGTGAGCGCGACCGCGCCCGACACCGCCATGAGCGCCCCGACGGAGAGGTCGATGCCGCGCGTGGCGATCACGATCGTCATGCCGAGCGCCACGAGCATGAGCGGCGCGCTGTTGCGAAGGATGTCGATGATCGAGCCGTAGAACTGGCCGTCCTGCACGGTGATGCGCAGGAACGAGGGTCGCGAGATGGTGTTCACCGCGACGAGGGCCAACAGCGCGACGATCGGCCAGAACAGCCGATGCTTCACGATCTTCTTCATGCCATGCTCTCCTGGCTGTGGTGGGCGATGAAGTCGATGACGTCGTCGACTTCGATGTCCTTCGACGTGAGTTCACCGATTCTACGGCGGTCGCGCATCACGACCACGCGCTGCGCGAGGCGCAGAACCTCCTCCAGTTCGGAGGAGATGAAGATGACCGACAGGCCCTGCGCCGAGAGGTCGGCGACCTTGCGCTGGATGTCGGCTTTGGCCCCGACGTCGATGCCGCGGGTGGGCTCGTCGAGGATGATCAGCTGCGGGGCGGTGGCCAGCCAGCGGGCGAGCAGCACCTTCTGCTGGTTGCCTCCGGAGAGGTTGCGGATCGCGCGATTCGGGTCGGCGGGCCGCACTCCCAGGGCCTCGATGTACTCGGTCACGATCGCGGTCTGCTCGGCCGCTGAAACCTTGCGCAGCCATCCGCGTCGGGCCTGGATGCCGAGCACGATGTTCTCGGCCACGGTGAGGTCGCCGATGATGCCTTCTTCGCGACGGTTCTCCGAGGAGAAGGCGATGCGCTGGTCGATCGCGTGCCGCGGGGTAGTGATGCGGGTCGGCTCGCCGTCGATCTCGAAGCGGCCCGTGTCGGCCCGGTCGGCGCCGTACATCAGGCGCACGAGCTCGGTGCGGCCCGAGCCGAGGAGGCCGGCGATGCCGACGACCTCTCCGGGATAGACATCGAGGTCGGCCGGCTCGATGACGCCCTTGCGGCCGACGCCGATGGCGCGGATGACCGGGGTCGTGTCGCGGTCGATCTCGCGCTGAGCGTTGGTGGCCAGGGCCTCGAGGTCGTCGAGGGCGCGCCCGATCATGTGGGCGATGAGCTGGTCGCGCGGCAGCTCCGCCGCACGGAACTCGCCGACGAGGGTGCCGTTGCGCAGCACGG
>CALRZA010000076.1:0-7727 GCA_943372535.1 Auritidibacter sp. Marseille-P8566 | reverse complement strand
CCCGGCGAGGGCGGCCAACTGCCCGCGGGCAAGGTCTACCCGTGGATCGCGCGCACCCGCCACGGCACCGCGGGCGTGGGGCTCATCTCCCCGCCCCCGCACCACGACATCTACTCGATCGAAGATCTCAAGCAGCTGATTTTCGACCTCAAGCGGTCGAACCCGACCGCGCGTGTTCACGTCAAGCTCGTGAGTCAGTCGGGCATCGGGGCGGTCGCCGCGGGCGTGACCAAGGCGAAGGCCGACGTCGTGCTCGTCTCGGGCCACGACGGCGGCACGGGAGCGAGTCCGCTCAACTCCCTCAAGCACGCGGGAACCCCGTGGGAGCTCGGCTTGGCCGAGACCCAGCAGACGCTCATGCTCAACGGCATGCGCGACCGCGTGGTCGTGCAGGTGGACGGACAGATGAAGACCGGGCGCGACGTCATCATCGCGGCGCTGCTCGGGGCCGAGGAGTACGGGTTCGCGACCGCGCCGCTCGTCGTCTCGGGCTGCATCCTGATGCGCGTCTGCCACCTCGACACCTGCCCCGTCGGCGTCGCGACCCAGAACCCCGAGCTGCGGGCCCGCTTCACGGGCAAGCCGGAGTTCGTCGTGAACTTCTTCGAGTTCCTCGCTCAGGAGGTGCGCGAGTACCTCGCCGAGCTCGGCTTCCGCAGCCTCGACGAGGCGATCGGCCGCAGCGAGCTGCTCGACGTCGATCGCGCGGTCAACCACTGGAAGGCCGACGGTCTCGACCTCACGCCGATCCTCGTCGGTCCGGAGTTCTCGGACGACGAACCCCGCATCAACCGGGTGTCCCAGGACCACGAGCTCGAGGAGCACTTCGACCGCGAGCTGATCCGGCTCAGTGTCGACGCGCTCGAGAACAAGACGCCGGTGACGATCGAACTGCCGATCCGCAACACGGAGCGCGCGGTCGGCACCATGCTCGGTCACGAGGTCACGGTGCGCCACGGTGAGAACGGACTGCCCGCGAGCACGATCGACGTGCGCCTCACCGGCACCGCGGGTCAGTCCCTCGGCGCGTTCATGCCCTCCGGCATCGCCCTGCACCTCGAGGGCGACAGCAACGACTACGTCGGCAAGGGGCTGTGCGGGGGCAAGATCGTCATCCGCCCGCACCGCACGAGCGTGTTCCCGGCGGAGCGCAACGTCATCGCCGGCAACGTCATCGGCTACGGCGCGACGCAGGGCAGCATGTTCCTGCGCGGCATCGTGGGGGAGCGGTTCCTCGTGCGCAACTCCGGTGCGACCGCGGTCGTCGAGGGCGTGGGCGACCACGCGCTCGAGTACATGACCGGCGGACTCGCCGTGATCCTCGGCGGCACGGGACGCAACCTCGGCGCCGGCATGTCGGGCGGCACCGCCTACGTACTCGACCTGCGGCCCGAGCGGGTCAACGCCGAGGCGATCGCGTCGGGCGAGCTCGACCTGCTGCCGCTCGGTAGCGCCGACATCGTGATCCTCGGTGACCTGCTGCGCGAGCACCTGGCCGAGACCGACTCGGTCGTGGCCGCCGGCCTGCTGGAGGACCTGGATGCCGCCGCGGCGCGCTTCACCAAGGTGCTCCCGCGCGACTACGCGGCCGTGCTGCGCACGCGCGAGACCGCGATCAGCGAGGGTCTCGACCCCGACGGCGACATCACGTGGGCACGGATTATGGAGGTGACCGGTGGCTGACCCCAAGGGATTCCTCAAGGTGCGGGAGCGCGAGACGCCCACCCGCCGCCCCGTCGCCCTGCGGCTCATGGACTGGAAAGAGGTCTACGAGCAGCAGGACCCGTCGCAGCTGCGCCGTCAGGCGGGCCGCTGCATGGACTGCGGCATCCCGTTCTGCCATCAAGGCTGCCCGCTCGGCAACCTCATCCCCGAGTGGAACGACCTCACGTGGCGCGGCGAGGGTGCTCAGGCCATCGAGCGCCTGCACGCGACGAACAACTTCCCGGAGTTCACCGGTCGCCTGTGCCCCGCTCCGTGTGAGAGCTCGTGCGTGCTCGGCATCAACCAGGATCCCGTCACGATCAAGCAGGTCGAGGTCTCGATCATCGACGAGGCGTGGGCCAATGGCAACGTGACGCCGCATCCGCCCGAGCGCCTGACCGGCAAGACCGTCGCCGTCGTCGGATCCGGCCCGGCCGGCCTCGCGGCCGCCCAGCAGTTGACCCGGGCCGGCCACACCGTGGCCGTGTTCGAGCGCGATGACCGCATCGGCGGGTTGCTGCGGTACGGCATCCCCGACTTCAAGATGGAGAAGAAGCACCTCGACCAGCGTCTGGCTCAGATGCAGGCCGAGGGAACGCGCTTCCGTGCCGGCGTCGAGATCGGCGTCGACATCACGTGGGATGACCTCCGCTCGCGCTACGACGCGGTCGTGGTCGCCACCGGGGCGACGATCCCGCGCGATCTGCCGATCCCGGGTCGCGACCTGCACGGTGTGTACTTCGCCATGGACTACCTCGTGCAGGCCAACAAGGTCGGCGCGGGCGACACGGTCATCGACCAGCTCACCGCCGAGGGCAAGCACGTCGTCGTCCTGGGCGGCGGCGACACCGGTGCCGACTGCATCGGCACCGCGCACCGCCAGGGGGCGCTCTCGGTGACCAACCTCGCGATCGGCAAGCAGCCGCCGCACGAGCGTCCCGAGACGCAGCCGTGGCCGATGTCGCCGACGCTCTTCGAGGTGTCGAGTGCCCACGAAGAGGGCGGCGAGCGGGTCTACCTCGCGTCGACCGTGGAGTTCCTCTCGAACGAGGCGGGGGAGGTGCGCGCGATCCGCGTGGCCGAGACCGAGTACCTCGACGGACGCCGCGTGCCGAAGTCGGGCACGGAGCGCGAGATCCCCGCTGACCTCGTGCTGCTCGCCCTCGGCTTCACCGGACCCGAGCCGTCGTCGATCGACGAGCAGCTGCCCGTTCCCTTCAGCGAGAAGGGCACCCTCGAGCGCGACGGCGAGTACCACACGAGCGAGTCCGGCGTCTTCGTCGCCGGGGATGCGGGTCGCGGCCAGTCGCTCATCGTCTGGGCGATCGCGGAGGGCCGCGCTGCGGCATCCGCCGTGGATCGCTATCTTGAGGGTGACACGCAGTTGCCCTTCCCGGTGCGACCCACCGATCACCCGATCGCTCTCTGATCCACTCCAAGCCCGAACATCGGGTGCCCCCACCACTGAAGTACCCCACCACAGAAGGAAGTCATGAGACGAGCCAAAATCGTCGCGACGCTCGGCCCCGCCACGTCGAGCTACGAGAACATCAGGGCGATCATCGAGGCAGGTGTCGATGTCGCCCGCATGAACCTCAGCCACGGATCGTACGAGGTGCACGAAGAGGTCTACAAGAACGTGCGCAAGGCCGCGGAGGACTCCGGTCGCGCCGTCGCCGTCATGGTCGACCTCCAGGGCCCCAAGATCCGCCTCGGCAAGTTCGAGAACGGCCCGCACGACCTCGCCGTCGGTGACATCTTCAAGATCACGACCGAAGACATCCTCGGCACCAAGGAGATCGTCGGAACGACCTTCAAGGGCCTGCCGCAGGATGTCGCTCCCGGCGACTTCCTCCTCATCGACGACGGCAAGGTCAAGGTCGAGGTCGTCGAGACCGATGGCGTCGTGGTGACGACCAAGGTCGTCGTCGCGGGCCCGGTGTCGAACAACAAAGGCATCAACCTTCCCGGTGTCGCGGTGAACGTGCCCGCCCTCTCCGAGAAGGACGAGGATGACCTGCGCTGGGGCCTCAAGCTCGGAGCCGACCTCATCGCCCTCTCGTTCGTGCGCAACGCCGACGACATCGTGCGCGTGCACGAGATCATGGCGGAGGAGGGTCGCAAGATCCCCGTGATCGCCAAGATCGAGAAGCCGCAGGCCGTCGACCACCTCGAGGCGATCATCGACGCGTTCGACGCGATCATGGTCGCGCGCGGTGACCTCGGCGTCGAGCTGCCGCTCGAGGCCGTGCCGATCGTGCAGAAGCGCACCGTCGAGCTCGCGCGCCGCATGGCCAAGCCGGTCATCGTGGCTACCCAGATGCTCGAGTCGATGATCTCCAGCCCCGTGCCGACGCGCGCCGAGACTTCGGATGTCGCCAACGCGATCCTCGATGGCGCCGATGCGGTCATGCTCTCGGGCGAGACCAGCGTGGGCCAGTACCCCGTCATCACGGTGCAGACCATGGCGCGCATCGTGGAGTCCACCGAGGACCACGGCCTCGAGCGCATCCCGCCGCTCGGCACCAAGCCGCGCACGCTCGGTGGGGCGATCACGCTCGCCGCCGCCGAGGTCGCCGACTTCGTCGACGCCAAGTACGTCTGCATCTTCAGCGAGTCGGGCGACTCCGCTCGCCGCATGTCGCGCCTGCGGTTCCGCGTCCCGATGAAGGCGTTCACGCCGGAGGAGTCGATCCGACGTCGCATGGCGCTCATCTGGGGCATCGACTCCTACGTCGTCGAGCGTGTCACGCACACCGACTCGATGTACCGCCAGGTCGACGAGGTTCTCCTGCGCGAGAAGCTCGCCGAGGTCGGCGATACCGTCGTTGTGATCTCGGGCACCCCGCCCGGCGTCCCCGGCGGCACCAACGACCTCCGCGTGCACCGCGTCGGTGACGCGGCGAATCTGGTTCCGCCCACGCTCGAGGCCTGACCTCTCGGTGATCGAGCCTGTCGAGATCCCGGCCGGTCGCTACCTCCACCACAAGGGCGCGATCTACGTCGTGACCGGCATGGCCCGCCACAGCGAAACCGAGGAGTCCCTCGTGGTCTACCACCGCGAGGGCTCCTCGGAGCTGTGGGTTCGGCCCGCGGCGATGTGGTCTGAGCTCGTCGAGCGCGACGGCGCCGCTGTGCCGCGGTTCGCGCCGATCACCGACTGAGCCCCCGCGTCTGGCAGACTTGACGCAAAGCCCATCTGGTGGAATTGGCATACACGTCCGACTCAAAATCGGATTCCGCAAGGATTGCGAGTTCGAGTCTCGCGATGGGCACTCGCGATCGTTGAGCGCAGAGGTCGCTAGGCGATCTGAATGCGCCGATCGCCGATCTCGACCTCGACACGCAGCTGACCACCAACGGCTTCGACGTAGCGCCTCAGCGTGTCGACCTGGGTGCGTTCGATGTCGCCGTGCTCAAGGCGCGAGACGCGGTTCTGGCTGACCTCGAGCACTTTGGCCAGTTCGACTTGCGTGAGGCCTAGCGCTTCTCTCAACTCGCGGAGCTGGTAGGCACGCACCTCGTCGAGCAGGAGCCGCTTGTGGTGCTCGACGGCCGCTCGATCAACCGGGCGTGTAGATAACAGATCGTCGAGTGTCTTCCCCATCACTTTGTGCCCTTCAGGTTCTCAAGGTGTTCGTCGTAGCTGTGGTCTGCGATCGGGATCTGTTCGCGGTACCACTTCGTCCAGTTGCCGGCCTTGTCGCCAGCAATGAGGAGAATCGCTCGTCGTCGGGGATTGAACGCGAACAAGATCCTCAGCTCAGAGCGCCCACTTGACCCCGGCCGCAGTTCCTTCATGTTCTTGTGTCGTGATCCGATCACCGAATCGACCAGAGGCCGACCCAGCTGTGGACCGTGCTCGCTCAGCAACTCGAGCGCAGCGATGACCTGCTCATACGAACTCTGATCCAGACCCAAGAGCCAGGCTTCGATGCGTTCGACGTCTACTGCCCAATCGGATGACACAGTACACCTTCTAAGTTGTATAGCCCTAGTGTTGTGCCGGTCCTGTTCGCCCTCGGTCCCGTTCCGTCGCGCTCGACCAACCAGTCGATCCTGCCTGCGGCAAAGCGCACGGCGTTGAATCTGTCACCACGCGCAACTATTCGTTGAGATGGTGGAGACGGCCGCGGGCGTGACCCCAGAAACAGCGTTCTTTTGAGACGATGCCGGCAACCGCACGTCGCGTGATGTTGACGGCGACATGTCGACCTACTCACGCTGCACGTTCGCGGTGGAACACACGTAGATTTGCAGTCATGACGCTCGTCCAAGACGATCTGAACGCTCGCCTTCCGAGGACCGTTGAGGACACTCGTGTCGTAAGTGCTGTTTTCCTTACGATCGCGGGGGAATCTTGGTGGCTCACCCTTTGCGCGGACTGGACGTTAACGAGCGAGGGCGCTGCCACGGATCTCAGCGTTCACTCAAGTGCCGATGAAACCGCCAAACTCGTCTTGGGGCGTGAACTACTGGCTGTTCGGGTCGGAGACGACCTCAAGGATCCAGTCTTCGAGTTCTCCGGTGGCCTGTGCATCGTTCTTCTGTCGGATGTGGGCGAAGAATCCTGGGTCATGTCCATGGGCGATCTCCCCTATCGTGTGGTCGGCTAGTGCCTCCTGCGTCGCGGCAGGGCGAGATCTGGACGGTTCTGCGACAAATGTCCCTCGAAATCAATGAGCGCCATGATCGATGACGATACGCGCCAGCGCGCAGTGGCTTGGCTTGAGCGGGCGGAGGACCTGCTCGCTGACTTTAGCGACCACGTCGAGCCGTCGATTCTGGATGAGGCGCGTCGCCTTGCCGGCTTCGGCGAGGGTCCTATTGGTCTGGGGCTAGTGGGCTGGTCGATCGCAGACGGCCAGCTGTCGATCCCTCGCCACCTGATTGTCAGATTGCTGGAGCTCACAGAGGGTTCAGTCGTGCCAGGGATCGACATCCCCGACAATCTGCTTGCTTTCGCGATCGACTAGTGCCTGACAGTCCTGAACACTTCCGGAGCGGAGCGATGACTGCGGAAGACCTTTTGCACGCGGTTAGTCAACTCGAGGCAGCATCGGGCCTCGACCCGTGGACAGCTCTCATGAGAGTGCTGGTCTCCAAACTCGAGGACGAGCCGTTGCCGCAGTCACTTCTTCCTGTGCTCATCGAGGCGCAACGACACTGGGCGGGCGAGGCCTCGGACCTCACGGCGGCGCGTGAGGTCGTTTGGCGATTCATTAAGGCGATGGGGCCGTCAGGCACTGAACTGGAGTCCCCTGAAGGACGGGCGGCTAGGGCGCTGTTGTGTGTGCTCCACGCTGAGGGCGACGCCGAGGCACGATCCATGACGGCCGAGTGGTTCGCCGCGATGACATCCGGCGAGTGACGGTTCACGGCGTCTGAAGGCAAAGACGTGAAGGATAATCGTTCCGTGAACATCGTGTTGGAGACTAGCGCGCAAGGGTCCTGAGCAGTGACCGTAGGACCAGGAGTGCGTCGGGCCTTGACGAATGGGCTTGAGCAAGGAGGGCTGTTGCGAGATCAGCGGTCATGGGTCTTCCAGTCTGGCGTTCTGCGGTGGGTAGCCCACATTGACGACCGTAAGTGGGCTGGACTCGCGCTGGAGGCGTCCCTCTTCGTTGACGGCGATGGCGCGGGGAAGTCGGAGCCATACGTAACGATGTTTCTTGAGACACTCCCCATATCCGACACCGTTGAGCGCAAGCAGGCGCTGTACCCCCAAAGCGCGATCACGGATGAGATGCGGGCTGAGCGGCTTGAGTCACTCGCTCGTGAGTTCGCGGAGCTGATCTCTGGCTTCCACTCGATCGAGGCGCTACGTGAAGCTGCAGCGAAAGGCCTTTTCTCCTACGGTTTCGAATCGCCGTCATTCGCGAAACTACTGGCAAGTGCCCGCCCGTGACACTTCGATGCGGGGCTTTGATCGTGTGCGACGGAGGTAGCGGACCATGATTCCCGAATTCGCGGACTTGGGTGCTTCGCGCTCCAAGCTTCGCCCGGGCGATGTCGTCTACTGT
>CALRZA010000075.1:0-7747 GCA_943372535.1 Auritidibacter sp. Marseille-P8566 | reverse complement strand
CTCTCGCTCATCATCGCCATCGGCGCGCAGAACGCCTTCGTGCTGCGGCAGGGGCTGCGCCGTGAGCACGTGCTTCTCGTCGTGGTGGTCTGCGCGGTCTCGGATGCCGTGCTCATCGTCGCCGGAATCGCCGGCCTCGGCGCCCTGATCGAGCAGGCCGACTGGTTGCTCGTCGTGATCCGGATCGCGGGCGCCGCGTTCCTCACCTGGTACGGCATCAGCGCCGCGCGCCGGGCGCTCAAGCCGAAGGCGCTCGAGGCGGACGAGAAGGGCGACGGCATGACTCGGGTCGCGGCCCTGACGACGGTGCTCGCCCTGACCTGGCTCAACCCGCACGTCTACCTCGACACGGTCGTGCTGCTCGGCTCCATCGGCGGCACCTACGGCGACCTGCGCTGGTGGTTCGCGGCGGGGGCCGTGACCGGCAGCATCCTGTGGTTCTCGGCGCTCGGATTCGGCAGCCGGGCGCTGCGCCCCCTCTTCGCCAAGCCGATCGCGTGGCGCGTGCTCGATGTGATCATCGCGGTCGTGATGATCGGTCTCGCGGTGAGCCTCATCGTGGGGTTATTCGTGCACTAGTCACGAAGCTGGAACGACCGGAGGGCTGCGCGCGCCTCATCGGCCGAGCCCCCCTCCGCGACCGATGTCACCGCCTCGCGCCACACGGCCGCGAGCAGTCGCCCGAGCACGGGTGATGCGGGCTCGACGCTCTCGCCGAGCACCTGCGCCACGCGGTCGACCTCGGACTCCATCGGGGCTGCCCCGAGGATGCGAACGAACGACTCGCGCACCGCGAAGTCGAAGCCCACCTCCAGCGCCGCCGAGATCGCCGCCGAGGAGCCGATCGTGGCGCGCGCCGCCAGGGCGCCCTCGAGGCGGTCGAGCAGTCGTTGTTCGACATCTGCCCGCACGAAGGAGTACAGCCCGAGCTTGCTGCCGAAGTGGTGGTAGATCGCGCCGGTCGTCACGTCGGCCGCGGCGGCGAGTTCGCCGACGGTGACCTCGTCGAACGGCCGAGCGCCGAAGAGGCTGACCGCGCGCAGCGCGAGTCGGCCCTTCGGCGAGGTCGAGACGGGAACCCACTGGCGCACCATCACATAATGCCGTTATGCTCTCGCTTAATCCAGTTACGACACGAAGGGACCCCCATGAAGTTCGAGTTCTTGTTCGTTCCGACCAGCGACCTCGCGGCGTCGCTCGAGACCTACCGCGCTCTCGGGTTCACCGAGGCCTGGCGGGAGGGCGACGCCACCGTCGTCATGGCGCTGCCCGGCTCCGACACCCAGATCATGCTCGACGCCAACGACCCGAGCGCGCCGGCCGGTCCGCTCTTCGTCGTCGACAGCGTCGAGGCCTTCCACGCGGCGCGTCCCGCGTCGCTGGGTGTCGTCGAGGAACCCACCGAGATCCCCGGTGGGTTCGTCGTGACCTATCACGAGCCTGGCGGCCAAGTGTTCTACGTCATGGATCAGAGCACCGAGACCACAGCCGGCTAGCTGATCTTGCGTCGGTAGATCACCATCGCCCCGACGAACCCGGCGACGAGGATGCCGACGCACCACGCGAGCGCGATCCACAGCTCGGGGCCGACGGGCTCCTGCGCGAGCAGGGCGCGGATCGAGTCGACGATCGAGGTCACGGGCTGGTTCTCAGCGAACCACCGCACGGGCCCGGGCATCGTCTCGGTCGGGGCGAAGGCGGAGCTGACGAACGGCAGGAAGATGAGCGGATAGGCGAACCCGCCTGCGCCATCCACCGATTTGGCGCTCAGCCCGGCGATCACCGCGACCCAGGTGAGCGCGAGGGTGAAGAGCACGAGGATGCCCGTGACCGCGAGCCACGCGAGGGGCCCGGCGCTCGAGCGGAAGCCGATGAGCACGGCGACCCCCACGACGATGACGAGCGAGACCAGGTTCGCCGCCAGCGACGTGAGCACATGGGCCCACAGCACGGACGCGCGGGCGATCGGCATCGAGTGGAACCGCTCGAAGATGCCGCTCTGCAGGTCGAGAAACAGCCGGTACGACGTGTAGGCGATGCCGGAGGCGATCGTGATGAGCAGGATGCCCGGCAGCAGATAGGTGACGTACGAATCGGTCCCCGAGTCGATCGCTCCGCCGAACACGTAGACGAACAGCAGGAGCATCGCGATGGGCGTTACCGCCGTCGTGATGATCGTGTCGGGGCTGCGCAGGATGTGACGCAGCGATCGTCCGGTGAGGGCCGAGGCGTCGGCGATGGCGTGGGTCATGATGCGGTCTCCTTCGTGTTCGGGGATGCCGGGGCGGTGCTCGTTGACGGGCCGACGAGCGCGAGGAAGATCTCCTCCAGACTCGGCTGCTTCTCGACGTACTCGACGGTCGTGGGAGGCAGCAGCTTCTTGAGCTCCGCGAGGGTGTCGTCGGCGATGATGCGCCCCTCGTTGAGGATCGCGATGCGGTCGGCGAGGTGCTCGGCCTCGTCGAGGTACTGGGTCGTCAGCAGCACCGTCGTGCCGGAGGCGGCGAGCTGCGTGATCGTCGCCCACACGTCGAGCCGCGCCTGCGGGTCGAGTCCCGTGGTGGGCTCGTCGAGGAAGATCACCTCGGGGGAGCCGATGAGGCTCATCGCGATGTCGAGGCGGCGCTTCATGCCTCCGGAGTAGGTGCCGGCTCGACGCGATCCGGCCTCGGTGAGCGAGAAGCGGGCCAGCAGCTCGTCGGCGATGGTGCCAGGGTCGGGCTCGTGGCGGAGGCGGGCGACGAGGGTGAGGTTCTCGCGGCCGGTGAGCGCGTCATCCACCGCAGTGAACTGTCCGGTGAGGCTGATGCGCTCGCGCACGGCCGGGCCGCGCGTGCCGACGTCGAGGCCCGCGACCCGGGCGGTGCCCGAGTCGGCGCGCAGCAGGGTCGCGAGGATGCGCACGAGCGTGGTCTTGCCGGCCCCGTTCGAGCCGAGCAGGGCGAAGATACTGCCGGCCCGCACGGTGAAGTCGACGCCGCGCAGCACCTCGGTCTTGCCGAAGCTCTTGCGCAGATCGTGCACCTCGATTGCGGTCGAGGTCATCGTGGTGGTCATGGTCAGTTCCCTTCCGAGGTCGGGCGAGCGCGCTCGATGGTGATGTCACCGAAGGTCGTGCGGGCGCGCACCGCGACGCTCGCGTCGTCCGGTCCGGGCGCACGGTCGGTGGTGAGCTCGTTGCGCACGCGGCCCTCGCGCGAGACCAGATCGAGCCACGCGGCGACGCCCTCGGCCACGCCGATGGTCACGGCGCCGAAGCCGCTCTCGACGTCGATCGCGCCGCCGGAGGCTGCCTCGACGCGGATGCCGCCGAACGCGGTCTTGGCGCTCACGCCGCCGAGGGCGGTGCCGACCTCGAGGTCGCCGTAGGAGAGCTTGGCCTGCACGTCGCCGCCGGTGCGGCCGAGGCGCACGCTGCCGTGCGAGGCCTTGACGACGGCATCGCCGTCCACCGCGGCGACACGGATCTGCCCGTGGTCGGCGGTGAGGTCGGCCGAGCCCGCGGCGTGACCGACCGTGATGCTGCCATGCGAGGCCTTGACCTTGAGGTCGCCGGTGTCCTCGAGCTCGACCCAGCCGGTCGAGCTCTTGATGCGAGTCGCACCGAGACGGCCGCGGGTGCGCAGGCCGCCGACCGAGATCTCGGCAGTCAGGCGGGATGCGGTGGGCAGCTCGACCCGCACATCCACCGACTCGGTGGGGCCGATCCAGCTCAGGCGTGGCTTGGGGCCGGAGACTACAAGACGGGTGCCGTCGAAGGTGACGGTCGTCTCCTCGGCGCCGCGGCGGTCCACGGCCTTGTCCGGGTTGGTGGGGGTGACCGTGACGACGGTGTCGTCGCGGTCGCTCGCGACGATGTCGATCGCCCCGACCGGCAGCTTGATGGCCAGGTCGATGGGGGCGGGGGTGGGGTAGCTGGGCATGGCGAAGAGACCTTTCGGTAGGCGGATCAGGGCGTGACGGATCGACCGGGCCGGGTGGCGCGGTTGCGGGGGCTTCGAAGGCGGATGCGGCTAGCGCGCCCAGCCGGCGAAGCTGTCGCCGGTGCGCAGGGTGCGCTGGGCGGCTCGTCGTTGTTTGGGATCGAGGGCTGCCGCGACGGCTCGCACCAGCCAGGTGTTGACCGACAGCCCGTCGGCCGCGGCCGCGTCGTCGACCCGGGCCTTGAGGGCATCGGGCAGACGCAGGGTCGTGCGGGTGGTGCTCGCGTCGTCGAGGTCGACGGATGCCGCGGGCGCGGCCTCCTCCTCGGCCTCGACGCTCGGCGTGCTCACGACGAACTCGACCTCGCGCCCGCGCAGGCGCAGGTCGACCGAGCCGGGGGCGAGGTCGCGCGTGATCTCGCCGACCGCCGCGGAGAGCACGTCGAGCAGCACGAGGCGGGTCGCGGCGTCCAGTCCGGAGGCGAGGCGTTCGGCGACGGCACGGGTGTCGTCGGTGCCGGTCTCGGCGGCATCCACCAGTTGGCGCTGGAGGTCACTGACGTAGGGGGCGAGGTCCATGACATCAGTGTGACACCATGGTGGTGTCATGTCAACTCCATGTGGTGTCACGGTAGTGCGTGCATCCATTCACGCTAGAATTCTGTACATGACGACGCTGTCGCTCGCGGATGCCCGGGCCAACCTCTCCAAGCTCATTGAGTCGGCCGTCACCACCCACGAACGGTTCGAGGTGACGCGCAATGGAGATCGCGTCGCCGTGCTCATGAGTGCGGACGACTACGACTCGCTGCTCGAGACGGTCGAGATCCTCAGTCGTCCCGACGAGGTCGCGGCGATCGAACGTGGTCTGGCCGACCTCGCCGCCGGCGACGTGTCGTCGGTGGATGACGTGCGCGCCGCCATGCGCGCCCGCGGCAGACTCGACGCGTGACCGGTCGCTACGAGGTGGTGTTCTCCCGCACCGCCCGCCGGGCGCTCGAGGAGGAACTGCCGGAGAAGATCGCGGCGGCGGCCTTCGAGTTCATCGTCGGGCCGCTGTGCGAGAACCCGCACCGCGTCGGCCGGCCTCTGCGTGAGCCGCTTGCTCCGCTGTACGTCGCCCGCCGTGGCGAGTACCGCGTCATCTATCGCATCGTCGAGGCGCGCATCGTCATCGAGATCGTCTCGATCGCGCACCGCCGCGATGCCTACCGCTGAGGGCTCTACCGCCGATCCACCGCCGAGGCCCACACCCACGCGCGCGTCGTCGAGCCGTCGCGCATCGTGAACTCGACCCAGACGGCGCGCTTGGTCCAGGCGACGGCCGTGCCCTTCATCCGCACCGCCGACTCGGGAAAGCGCACCCACGCCTCCACGGGCACGGGAGCCTCGGCCTGCGTGATCTCCTTGCCCACCTCGCGCTCGCTCAACGAGATCGGGCGTGGGCGCAGCAGGGCGTCGTTGATCGCCGACTGGGTCAGATCGCTGCCGTAGCGCTTGTTCTCGCCCACAGACATTCACTCCTTGGCGTGTCGCCGGAGTCGGGGTTACTCTCGGGTGAATCGAACATACTTTCGAAACTCACGAGGAGTCAACATGAGCCTGCTGCAACGCACTGCGGTCACCGTCTGGTTCGAGGGCGGGGTGCCCTACGGCCTCGTCTGGGACGGCCGGCACTACCGGGTGACCGATACGCCCACGCGCCTGGAGGACGAGATGGCGGCCCTCACGCATCCGCTCGACATCGTCGGCTGGCGCTTTCAGGGCACCGACGACGCGGAGCTGTCGCGCATGTTCGACATCCGTCGTCGCGGTGAGGAGTGGGAGCTCATGCGGGTGTATGAGTAGTCGACTGTGTCGGCGCCGCGCGCTAGCCTCACCCGCATGACCGTGGATGCTGCCCTGCTCACCTGGATGCTCGACACCGACCCCGCGCTGCGCTGGCAGGTCGAGCGCGACCTCGCCGGAGCACCGGAGGAGGTGTGGCAGGCGACGTGCGCCCGCGTCGCGACCGAGGGCTTCGGCGCGAAGCTGGTCGCACTGCAAGATGACGACGGTCAGTGGGCGGGCGGCGCGTTCTTTCCGAAGGACTTCGACTTCGAGGGCCCCGAGGCTCAGCCCGGCGC
The DNA here is from genome assembly GCA_943372535.1 of Auritidibacter sp. Marseille-P8566. Classification (GTDB taxonomy): domain Bacteria; phylum Actinomycetota; class Actinomycetes; order Actinomycetales; family Microbacteriaceae; genus Rhodoglobus. The sequence goes on along the minus strand of CALRZA010000075.1, from coordinate 1,698 downwards.
CGGCCAGCCGTGGACGGCGACCACGTGGTCGCTCAACTCCCTGCGCGAGTGGGGCCTCGACGCCGCCGTGCTCGCCGGCACCGCCGAGAAGATCCACGCCCACAGCACGTGGGAGTACGACGACCTGCCCTACTGGGGCGGCGAAGTGGATGCCTGCATCAACGCCTTCACCCTCGCCAACGGTCACTGGCTCGGCGCCGACGTGAGCGGCCTGCCCCAGTGGTTCCTCGACCACCAGATGGCGGAGGGGGGCTGGAACTGCGAGTGGGTCGAGGGCTCCGAGCGCGCCTCCGTGCAGTCGACGCTCAACTCGCTCAAGGGCATCCTGTCCTACGAGCAGGCGACCGGCGGCAGCGACGAGCTGCGAGCCGCACGCCGGCGGGCCGAGGAGTACCTGCTCGAGCGGCGGCTCATGTACCGCCTCACGACGGGCGAGCCGATCGAGTGGTGGGTGTCCAAGTTCGCCTATCCAGTGCGCGCGTTCTACAACACGCTCAACGCCGTCGACTACTTCCGCGCTGCCGCGTTGCACGACGGCACCGCACCCGACCCGAGGCTGGCGGATGCCGTGGCCGACATCCGCGCCCAGCGCCAGCCCGACGGCACCTGGCTGCAGGCTCGCCGCCACCCGGGCCGCGTCTGGTTCGAGGTGGATGTCGACGGCGGCGAGCCGAGCCCGTGGGTCACGTTCTTCGCGACGCGGGCGCTCGCGTGGTGGGACGCGGCGCAGGGCGGCTAGCGCCGAACTATTCAGTTCTGGGGTGGACCTCTTCGGCTGCCTTCGCAGCGTCCTCGGCCTCTTGTTCTTGACTCAGCTGCCGCAACCTCCGGATGCGCAGGACGATGAACACCACGGCGAGAACCGCCAGGATGAAGCCCCACCAAGCGCCACTAAAGCCTGCCCAGATGCTGAGAATGAGAGCGAAGACTCCGCCCGCGTTGTCGAGGCGTATTCGAAAGCGCAAGAAGTCTCGGTCAGACATTCGTTTGGACACATCGGGATCTTCGCAGAGGAAGCCAGTCCGTTCTCGAACGACACAGGTGTGCGCAAGGCAGTCCCCAACAAGCCCCGGGAATGACGAAGACCTTCCCATTCGGGCGGGCGGAGAGAACTGCCGAGCCTGGTCCCGCGCACCCTTGACCCATGGCAGCGAAGGACGCCCTCGGGCGACGAGGTGAGGCGATCGCCGCGCGGCACCTCGAGGCGCGCGGGCTGACGATCGTCGACCGCAACTGGCGGTGTCCGCAGGGGGAGATCGACCTCGTCGCGCGGCACGGGGATGAACTCGTGTTCGTCGAGGTGAAGACGCGGTCGAGCGTGGCGTTCGGGCATCCACTCGAATCGATCACGGCGGCCAAGCTCGCGCGATTGCGACGCCTCGCCGCGGCGTGGTGCGAGGCGCATCCGGGCGGGCACGACCGCATCCGCATCGACGCGGTCGCGGTGATCGCGCCGCCCGGGCTCACGGCCGAGGTCGAGCACCTCGAGCGGGTGTTCTGATGGGACTGACCTGATGGGCCTCGGGCGCACGACCGCCATCTCGCTCCTCGGCCTCACGGGCGCCGTGGTCGAGATCGAGGCGGACCTCTCGAGCAATCTGCCGGCATTCATCCTCATCGGCCTGCCGGATGCCGCCCTCGGCGAGGCGAAGGACCGCGTGCGCGCGGCCGCCACCAACTCCGGCTGCGCGCTGCCGA
>CALRZA010000074.1:0-7914 GCA_943372535.1 Auritidibacter sp. Marseille-P8566 | reverse complement strand
GGCGCCCTCCTCTGCGGCTGAGGCGGGGGGCGTCGACGGCGCGGTCGTTCCCAGCTGACCGCGCTTGGCATCCATCGCCGCCCGCGCCTCGCGTTCGATCTCGTCAAGGCTCGCACCGGCCCCCGCCAGCACGATCGCCGCGATGAGGCCCTCCACGAAGGGGGCGTCGCTGAGACGCACCGGCACGCGCGTGGCCGTGAACTCCAGGGCCATCGTCGAGCTGAGCACCGCCGATCCGAGATCCATGATCACGAGCACCCCCTCGGGGGAGGCGACCTCATCGATCGCGGCGGCCACCTTGGTCGCATCGGTTCCGATGACGCCCTCGCCCGCCCCGGCCGCGATCGCGATCGGCGGCGGAGTGCTTCCGACCATCTCGAGGGCGAGATCCACCGCCGAGCGGGCGAGCGCGGGACTGTGTGAGACGACGACAATCCCGATCACGTCACTCCTCCAGCGTCTCGGCGAGCGCCTGGAAGAGCAGCGTGGTGGAGGTGGCACCGGGATCGAGGTGCCCGGCGCTGCGCTCGCCGAGGTAGCTGGCGCGGCCCGTGCGGGCCACCAGCGGCTCGGTCGCATCGCGCCCTGCCTCGGCGGCGGCGAAGGCGGCGGACGCCGAGGCAACGAGATCTCCGCCGCCGCCGAGGGTCTCATCCCACGCCGCGAGGGCGGGGGCCATGGCGTCGAACATCGTCTTGTCGCCCGCTTCGGCCTTGCCTCGGGCGACGACTCCGTCGAGGCCCGCGTGCAGAGCGGTCGAGAAGGAGGCGCCATCGAGGGACTCCACCGGCCCGGCGGTCATGCCGAACCGGAGGAAGAAGGTGCCGTACAGGGGGCCGCTCGCGCCGCCGACGGAGGTCACGAGGGTCATCCCCACGGACTTGAACAGCTCGTCGACGGCGCTCGCGGGAGCAGCACCGATCTTCTCCATCACCGCGGTCATGCCGCGGGTCATGTTGGCGCCGTGATCGGCGTCGCCGATGGCCGAGTCGAGCTCGGTGAGGTAGCTCTGCTTCTCGGTGACGAGGTCACGGAAGCGGGAGAGCCAGCTCACGAGCTGCTCGAGCGAAACGGTGCTGCGTGTCATCCCTATACTCCCCAGCGAAGTCCGGCCGTGTTGACCGGAGCGTCCCACAGCGTCAGCATCTCATCATCCGCCTTGAGCAGCGTGAGCGAGCACCCGGCCATGTCGAGGCTCGTGATGTAGTTGCCGACGAGGGTGCGCGCGACGCTCACCCCGGCCTTCTCGAGCAGTGCCGCGACCTCGCCGTACATGAGGTACAGCTCGATGAGCGGCGAGCCGCCCATGCCGTTGAGCATCGCGATGACGGGACCCGTGCCGAAGTCGAGGTCGGCCAGGATCGGGTCCACGAGCTGCTGCGCGATCGACGCCGCCCCCGCGAGGGGAACGCGGTGGCGACCCGGCTCGCCGTGGATGCCGACGCCGATCTCCATCATGTCGTCCGGCAGATCGAAGGTCGGCTTGCCCGCGGCGGGAACCGTGCAGCTCGTCAGGGCCATGCCCATCGAACGCCCGGCGTCGTTCACACGGTTGGCAAGCGCCGTGACCGCCGCGAGGTCGCGGCCCTCCTCGGCCGCCGCCCCGACGATCTTCTCGAGCATCACGGTCACGCCGACGCCGCGGCGCCCCGCGGTCCAGGTCGAGTCCTCGACGGCGACGTCGTCGTTGGTGACGATGCTCGCCACCTTCACGCCGGTCTCGGCCTCGGCCATCTCCGCCGCCATCTCGAAGTTCATCACGTCGCCCGTGTAGTTCTTGACGATGTGAAGCACTCCGGCGCCGGAGTCCGCGACCTTCGTCGCCTCCTGCATCTGGTCGGGAGTGGGCGAGGTGAAGACCTCGCCAGCGCACGCGGCATCGAGCATCCCGAGCCCGACGAAGCCGCCGTGCAGGGGCTCGTGGCCGGAGCCACCGCCCGAGATCAGTGCGACCTTGCCGGCCTGGGTGGGGGTGCCGCGGTAGATGATGCGGTTGACGTGGTCGACCTTCAGTTCCGGATGCGCGGCCGCGACGCCCCGGAGGGAGTCGGCGAGCACGGTGCCCGGGTCGTTGATGAGCTTCTTCATCAGCTGGCCTTCGTTTCGGTCAGGGCGGGCTTGTCCGCCGCGGTCTTGGAGATGAGGCCGAACACCAGCGCGGCAGCGATGCCGGCGAGCAGTTCGGCGGCGACGTAGACGGGCCACTGCTCCCACTGCACCTCGCCGCCGAGGAGCTGCTGGACCAGCATCGGTCCCGTGGTGCGGGCGGGGTTGATCGACGCGCCGGTCGCGGGGGCGACCGGGATGATGGCCGCGAACACCACGAGGCCGATGACGACGCCCGCGAAGCCGGGGGCGGCCTTGCGGTGGATGACGCCGAACACCGTGAACACGAGGATGAACGTGCCGACGAACTCGGCGATGAACGCCTGGTAGATCGGGATGTCACCGTAGGAGGCGACGCCGAGGCCGACTTCGCTCGCACGCGGGCCGAGCACACCGACGATCGCGAAGGCTCCGACGATCGCGCCGAGCACCTGGGCGAGCAGGTAGCCGGGCACCTGGCGCCACGGGAACTTGCCCGTCACCGCGAGGCCGAGGGTCACCGCAGGGTTGATGTGGTTGCCCGAGATGTAACCGAACGTGTAGACCGTGGCGATCACGATCGTGCCGAAGGCGAGCGAGATGAATCCCAGGCTGGCCATCGTGAACGGCGCATCGCCGTTGACGATGAGCGTTGCGGGTACGGATCCGACGCCGACGAAGACGAGGAAGGCCGTGCCGAGGAACTCCGCAGCGAGCTTCTGCCACTGCTTGTTCTCATCCAATGTGTTCTCCTTTGAACGGGGTGATGGGGTGCGGCGGCTGCCGCTCACGTTCCACAATTCCGGAACGTTATTCGATAATGTCGAATATGCTCCGCGAAGTAGCGCGTTGTCAAGAGTGAATGCGAACGGGATATGGGGACAGCCCCATAATGGGAACGCGCCTCGACGAACGGCGGAGCAAAGGAGTGGGATTGATCCAGTCGATCGATCGAGCGGCGAAGGTGCTGTCCTCCTTGCAGGGCGCCCGGCATCTCGGAATCACGGAGCTCGCTGCCGCGCTCGAGCTGCCCCCGTCGACCGTGCACGGCATCGTCAAGTCGTTGCAGGAACACGGCCTCGTCGCCAAGGAGCCGGGCGGCAACCGCTACATGCTGGGCCCGGCCCTGCTCAAGCTCTCGAACGTCTACCTCGACACGCTCGATGTGCGGGCCCGCGCGATGCGCTGGACCCGGGAACTCGCCCGACGAACCGGGCTCTCCGTTCGTCTCGGAGCCGAGCTGTTCGACGAGGTCATCATCATCCACCACAACCGTCGCCCCGACGGCAGTGAGCAGATGCCCGAGACCGGTCTCTCCATCCCCGCGCATGCCTCGGCGATGGGCAAAGTGCTCCTGGCGTGGAATCCGCACGCCGCCGACGAACTCTTCTCGCGGCCCCTGCGCGCGCTCACCGGTGACACGATCACCGACCCTGCGACGCTCACCCTTCAGTTCGCGCAGATCGCCGAGCGTGGCGTGGCCACGGAGGAGGACGAGGCCGTGATCGGCGAGTCATCGATCGCCGCTCCCGTCGCCGATCGCTCGGGCAACGTCATCGCCGCGGTCGCCGTCGTGATGCCGTCGAGCGAGTGGCCCCCGGAGGACAACGTGCTCAACGACCTCCGAGAGACCGCCCGCAACATCTCGCGCGAGCTCGGGGCGTCATCGTGGCCCCCACCCGTGCTGGCGCGCCCGAGCGACGACGAGTAATCAGCGACGAGATCCCGCTCACGTGCGGGTGCGGAAGTACCGAACGAATCTCCGCTCGCTCACGGTGGCGAGCGCGGCGATCGTGCCGGCGAGCGCAGCGACGCAGCCGCTTGCGACGATCAGCACCGCACTCGCCGCCATCGCGCCGGGCTCGCTGACGACCCCCGACGGGGCGACGATCGGAACGATGAGCAGGGCGGCTGCCGCGCCGGCGAGGATCCATGCCGTCGCCTCGATCACGACGTGGATCGCCTGATCGACGACCGTGACCCCGACATGGCGAGCGGATGCGAGCTCGAGTCGGCGCATCCGCACTCCGAATCCGCCGACGAGGAGCCCGCCCGCGATCGCGAGCACCGGGAGCAGCGCGGTCGCCCGCGACCGGTACAGCTCCTCGCCCGCGAAGTCAGCGCCGCGGGTCTGGTTGAGTTGCGCGACGACCGTGGGCATCTCCTCCCCGTCGGGACCCGCCGGCAGCACGACGGCGGCGAGCAGTCCCGGCAGATCGTGGTCGATCGGCCAACTCGTCGCCCAGCACTCGTCGAACGCGCCGACCGCGGGCACCGTCACGAGGGCACTGAATCCCAGCCCGGCACGGCGACCGTCGTCGGGATAGTCGAAGACGGCGGCAACGTCGGTCGCTCCCTGAGCGAGGTCGAGGGTGTCGCCCACCCCGACGCCGAGCGATCGTGCGGCCTCGGCCGAGAGAAGAAGTCCCCACCGGGGGACGCCCGTGAGTTGAGCGACGAGACCGTCGGTGACCTCGGACGTCGGCACCGGCACTCCCGGCGACACGAGCGCCTCGACCGGAGCGGGGGCCGCCTTCAACGCCCCCGCCCACAGGACGGTGTCGCGGGTGGAGAGCCTCTCGCACGCGGCCCCGTCGATCCGGCCGGGTGCCGAGACGGTCAGGGTCGCGGCACCCGAGGCGCGGAAGTCACTCGCTCGCAGCAGAAGCGACTGCGCCTGCGTGGCCTCGAAGGCGGTGAGGGTGGCGAGCAGAGCCGTCCAGACGATCGTGAGGACCACCGCACGCGTCGCGCCACTGAGGAGATTGCGGCGCGACTCGCCGAGCAGAGCGTGGGGTCGCATCCGGCTCATCCGCCTCATCGGCTGAGATCCAGCAAGTCGATGACGACATCGCACGCATCGCGGATGCGCGGATCGTGGGTGGCGACGACGATGACCGCCCCGTCGTCGGCGAGGGCGCCGAGAGCGTCGACGACGGTCGACGCGTTCGCTGGGTCGAGCTGCGCGGTGGGCTCGTCGACGAGCAGCAGGTCGGGTCGACTGGCGATCGCCCGGGCGAGCATGAGCCGCTGCGCCTCGCCACCGGAGAGCGACGAGAAGCGCGAGTCCTCGCGCGCGGCCAGCCCGAACCGGGTGAGCAGCATCCGGGCCTCACCTTCGGCCCGGAGTCGTGGCAGGCCCGACGCGATGAGCGGCAGCACCACGTGATCGAGCGCCGAGCGCCCGGGGACCCCCTGCGGGTTCTGGAACACCCAGCCGATCCGACTCACGTCGTCACGATCGATCCGACCCGATGACGGAGTCTCGGCCCCGGCGATGAGCCCGAGGAGGGTGCTCTTGCCCGAGCCGGAGGGGCCGACCACCGCGTATCGCCGTCCGGTTTCGAGCGTGACGGACAGCCGCGAGAACAGCGGAGCCCCGAGGCCGAACCGATGCGCGAGCTCGTGGATGATCACGGGCACGTCAGACTCCGATCCGGCGTGAGTTCGACCGACTCGGGCGCCGTGGTCTCGAAGACCATGAGGGTGTAGCCGAGACTCGACCCCAGCAACGATCCGCGGATGACCGTCCCGGCGGAGACGACGCATCCCGCGTCCCCTACCACGTCGATGATCGCCGACGGGGGAACCCCGGTTGCGGAGACGGGACTCGCGAGCTGCCAGGTGGCGGTGACCGTGACGCCCTCGGGATCGCGTCGCGCGTCCGCGGCGGCGGGGGTACGGGAGAAGGCCTCGAGGGCGTCGGGGTCGGTGACGCGACCCATGGCATCCACGACCATCACCAGACCCTCGACGACCATCACCCGATCGCCGGGCACGGCACCGGGGGGAAGCCGCGCGACCGACAGCGCCGCGGGCGGGGGGTCAAGGGCGATGACCGACCCACCCGCCTCGATCGGTGCGCCGATCGACACGAGGCACTCGGAGATGACGCCCTCAGGCTGGGGAAGCCAGACGATGTCGTCGAGCGCGATCCCACCGACGGGCGCCACGGTGCCAGTCGCCCCCTGGTAAAGCTCCCGAAAGGCCGCCACCGTTGCCGCGCCGATCACCCCGTCGATGACCAGTTGCGCACCCGATGCCGTGAGGCTCTCCTGAAGCGCTCGCGCGTCGTCGCCCCGATCGCCGACCTCCAGCGACCGCCACAGTGGCACGCGGGTGGCGAGAGCGATCACGCCTCGCCCATCGATGGCGATCGGGGAGCTGCCCGACACGATCGTCGCTCCCGCGGCGCAGGCGAGCCCGGTGACCACGCCGAACCTCGGGGCCCTCAGCACGGATGGCGGAGCGTCGGCGATCGCGAGCGCGACCGTACGAGGGTCGCTGAACTCGATCGGAAGCGTGTCGGCCGTCGTCGGCGAGATCGAATCGGCCAGCTGGGTCGGCACGGGGATGCGAGGGATCAGCACGCCGACGGCGATCCCGGTGAGAACCGCGAGGCCGAACGCGACCCCGGCCAGAGCCCACCGGGATCCCGATCCCTCTCTCACCCCGCAGCCCCGAGCGGGTCGAGACCGCACTGCCGGATGCGCGGGTCATCCCAGTCGAGCCCGGTCTGGCTCTCGCTGTCGGCGGTCCACTGCGCAGCGGAGTACGCCGGCCCGACCACACCCACGCGACGCAGGCACTCCGCCATCAGCTCGGCCTCCTCCCGGTTCTGCGGGTTGCGCGCCAGCTGCTCGTAGAGGAATGTGATCTGGCCGACCGTCTGCCGTTCGCACTCCGGAAGGATGTCGTCGTTGAGCTGGGTGTCACTCAGGCCGCCGGGCTCGATCGAGAACGTGCCGTACGGCCCGAGGGTGACGGTCGCGCCGAACCCGGCGAGGCAGTCGACGAGACCCTGCCTGACAGCGGTGTACTCCGCGTCCGTGATCTCGCCGTCGGCGAGGATGGCACGCTGCTCGTCCGTGCTCGCGTCGAGCCAGGCCTGGGCGAAGGCATCGGCCCACGGCCCCTCGAACGCCGGGACGACACCGTTGGAACCGGCGTCGCCGTTGTCGCTCGAAACGGCAGGAGTGCAGCCGGTCAGCGCCACCAGCACGAGAGCGGCGAGGAATCTGCTCCGCACCGGGTCAGCGGACGTTGTAGCCGACCGGACCGATCGAGGCCCAGCTCGCCGCCTGCCACGACGTCGACCCCTTCGGCGCCCACCCACCGTAGCGCCAGGCGCCGCTGCCCCAGACCTTGCTCTGCACCTGCTTGCCGGTGCACGTGCTGTTCACCGCCCGTGACTCGCTGAAGTAGCCGCACAACCCGGTCGCGGCGGATGCCGGCGTGGCCACGATAACGGTGAGAACGAGGGCCGTCGCGATGACGGCAGAACTGATGAGCTTGCGCATGATGCCTCCAGGGCGTCGTCGGTGCGCCGTGGGTTCACGGCGCGGGCGACGCTACCCGGTTGCCGTCACGACCTCCGGGCGCTGTCCACAGGCGGGGTAGGTCTCAGCAGAGCGGGTCGGCCGACGGCACCGTGCCGTTGACGAAGTAGGCGCCCACGACGTCGTCGATGCACGAGACGCCCTGGTTGTAGATCGTGTGGCCCTCGCCCTCGTACGAGAGGAGCACGCCGCTCGAGAGCTGCTCGGCGAGGGAGACCGCCCACGCGTACGGGGTCGCGGGGTCGTTGCTCGTGCCGATCACGAGGATCGGCGCCGCGCCCTCCGCGGAGTAGCTCGTCGGCAGCTCGCCCGGCGCCACGGGCCAGTTCGAGCACGCGACGTCGAGCACCGCGAAGTCGTCGTAGGCGAAGAACTCACCGAGGATCGGCGCCGCCTCGTCGATGTCGGCGATGCGCTCGAGGGTGCTCGCGGGATCCTCGGTGAAGTCGCCGTCGGCGCAGGTCGCCGCAACGTAGACCTCGGTGCCGTT
>CALRZA010000073.1:0-7934 GCA_943372535.1 Auritidibacter sp. Marseille-P8566 | reverse complement strand
TCGGGTCACACCGTGAGCGGGTCGGATCGGTCGGCGAACCACAACACCGACGACCTGACGACCCTCGGTGCCACCGTCTCGATCGGGCACTCTGCCGACAACCCCGGGCTGTCCACGGCCGACGCGCTCGTCTTCACGGGCGCCCTGTGGCCGGACAACCCGGAGTATCTCGCGGCGGTGGCGCGCGGCATCCCGGTGCTCCATCGGTCGCAGGCCCTGGCCTGGCTCATCAACCGCTCCCGCCTCGTCGCGGTAGCGGGCGCCCACGGCAAGACCACTTCGACCGGCATGATCATCACCGCCCTGCTCGAGTTGGGAGCGGATCCGAGCTTCGTCAACGGCGGCGTCATCCAGTCGCTCGGGGTCAGCTCGGCGTTCGGTTCCGGCGAACTGTTCGTCGTCGAGGCCGACGAGTCCGACGGCTCCTTCCTGCTCTACGACACCGCGGTCGCCCTGATCACGAACGTCGACGCCGACCACCTCGATCACTACGGCACCCACGAGGCCTTCGATGACGCCTTCGTCGCGTTCGCCGATCAAGCGAGCGAGCTCGTCGTCGTCTCGAGCGACGACCCGGGAGCCGTGCGCGTCACGAACCGTCTCTCGCACCGACGCGTCGTGACCTTCGGTGAGGATGCCGCCGCCGACGTGCGCCTGCACTCGGTCGTCACCGACGGCCCGGTCTCGTTCACGCTGCATCACGACGGCGTCGACTATCCCGCGCGCCTGGCGGTGCCCGGCAAGCACAACGCCCTCAACGCCGCCGGCGCCTTCGCGGTGCTCGTCGGGCTCGGGTTCGAGCCGCGCGCCGCGCTCGACGGGATCTCCCGTTTCGGCGGCACCGAGCGTCGCTTCGAGCTGCACGGCGTCGTGCGCGGCGTGAGCGTCTATGACGACTACGCCCACCACCCCACCGAGGTGGCCGCGGCTCTCAGCGCGGCGCGCAGCGTCGTGGGCGAGGGGCGGATCATCGCCGTGCACCAGCCGCACCTCTACAGCCGAACCCAGGCCATGGCGGGGGAGTTCGCGCAGACCTACGAGTCGTTGGCCGATCACACCATCGTGCTCGACGTGTTCGGGGCGCGAGAGGACCCGGTGCCCGGGGTGACCGGCGCGTTGGTCTCCGAGAGGTTCACCGACGCCTCCCGTGTCGACTACCTGCCCGACTGGCAGGCTGCGGCGGACCGTGTCGGCGAGATCGCCCGCGAGGGCGATCTCGTGATGACCCTCAGCTGCGGAGATGTCTACCGCATCGTCCCTCAGTTGCTCGCGTCCCTCGACGCGACCGATGCCGCGGGGGCGCCCCGGCGATGAAGCGCCCCGAGGGTTTCGACCCGCCCGGCCGTGAGACCGGTGGCACGCCCTCGCGAGGCCCGAAGACCCCGCGACCGGCGAAGCCTGCCCGTCAGGCTCCGCCGACGCCGCAGGGGTCGCGCCCGGTCGCCCCTCAGCCGGCATCCGGGGGGTCGCGCCCGGCCTCCCCGGCGTCGCGAACCGCGCCGCCGGCGTCGCGCCCCGCATCCCCAGCGCGCCCGCCCTCGCCCTCCCCGGCCCGCCCTGCGCCCGCGTCCACGCGACCGGACGCCGTGGCGCGGGCCGAGTCCCGTGCCGCCGCCCGCGCCCGACGCCGTGCCGAACGGGCCGAGGTCAAGCGCTTCACCCGCCGCGCCCGCACCCGTCGGCTAACGATGGCGGCGGTGGCCGGCACGCTCGTGACACTGATCGCTCTCATCCTCACCGCGGTGTACTCCCCGCTCCTCGCGCTTCGCACCGTCACGGTCGACGGCACGTCGCGCGTGGATCCTGCGGAGGTCGCGCGCGCGGTCGAGGAGCAGGTCGGCACGCCGTTGGCTCTCCTCGACTACACCCGCATCACTGAGAACCTCGGGGCATTCCCGCTCATCCGCAGCTATGTGACCGAGATCGTGCCGCCCGACACCCTGGTGGTGCATGTCGTGGAGCGCGAGCCGGTCGGCTCCCTCGAGGTCGCGGGTCGGTTCCGGCTCGTCGATCCGGCGGGCATCACGCTCGAGGAGAGCGCTCAGCGCATCCCGGGCGTGCCGCTCATCGAGCTCGCGGATGGAGACACCCAGAGCGCCGCCTTCGACTCGATGGCGGAGGTTCTCCTCTCGCTTCCGGACGGCCTGCTCGTGCAGGTCGACCGCATCAGCGCCCACACCCAGGACGACGTCGTGCTCGTGCTCAGCGGGGTCGGGCAGCAGATCCGCTGGGGTTCGGCCGACGAGTCCGAGCGCAAGGCCCGACTGCTGGCGGCCCTCATCGCCGTCACCGATCCGGCACTCGCGGGCGTGTTCGACGTCTCGGCGCCGACGAACGGCATCTTCCGCCCCTCCTGAGCCGGTCATTCGCGACACGCGGGGCCGGGCTGAGCGCGGGACGCCGATGCCCGACCTACCCTCGGGGGAGGAGAAGCATACCGAGTAAAACTCTAATCCTCAACTAGAGGTTGAAGGTTATCGGATGCCGACACGAGGAACCAGGCAGCGGAGGCCGGAAGTGACGTCAAACCAGAACTACCTCGCAGTGATCAAGGTAGTCGGCATCGGTGGCGGTGGTGTCAACGCCGTCAACCGCATGATCGAGCTCGGCCTGCGCGGCGTCGAATTCATCGCGATCAACACGGATGCCCAGGCTCTGCTCATGAGCGACGCCGACGTCAAGCTCGATGTGGGCCGCGAACTGACTCGAGGGCTCGGCGCCGGAGCCGATCCCGAGGTCGGTCGCCGAGCCGCCGAGGATCACGCCGAGGAGATCGAGGAGGCCCTGGCGGGCGCCGACATGGTCTTCGTCACCGCGGGCGAGGGTGGCGGCACCGGCACGGGTGGTGCGCCGGTCGTCGCGCGCATCGCCAAGTCGATCGGCGCCCTGACGATCGGTGTCGTGACCAAGCCGTTCGGTTTCGAGGGCAAGCGTCGCTCCTCGCAGGCTGAGATCGGGGTCTCCAGCCTCAAGAACGAGGTTGACACCCTCATCGTCGTCCCCAACGACCGCCTGCTCGAGATCAGCGACCGCGGCATCAGCATGCTCGAGGCGTTCGCCACGGCCGATCAAGTGCTCCTCGCCGGCGTGCAGGGCATCACCGACCTGATCACCACGCCCGGTCTCATCAACCTCGACTTCGCCGACGTCAAGTCGGTCATGCAGGGCGCCGGTTCCGCGCTCATGGGCATCGGGTCGGCTCGCGGCGCGGATCGGGCGATCAAGGCGGCCGAGCTCGCCGTGGCGTCGCCGCTGCTCGAGGCCTCGATCGACGGTGCGCACGGCGTGCTGCTCTCGATCCAGGGTGGCTCGAACCTCGGCATCTTCGAGATCAACGACGCCGCACGGCTCGTGCAGGAGGCCGTGCATCCCGAGGCCAACATCATCTTCGGTGCGGTCATCGACGACACCCTCGGCGACGAGGTGCGGGTCACCGTGATCGCCGCCGGGTTCGATGGCGGCGAGCCGAGCACGAAGCCGCGAGAGGCGCGCCGCACGAACTACGTCATCCCCGAGGCCACCGGTGCGCCGGCGGTCGCCGCGGCGGGCGACGAGGCGTGGGGTGCCGAGCCGAGCCTCGTGCACACCGCCCCGATCGACCGCAGCTTCGACGAGGACGACGCCGACCTCGACATCCCCGACTTCCTCAAGTAACGTGCCGGATCTCACCGAGCGCCTCTCGGCGGTTCGGGGCGCGATCGCCGACGCGGCACGGGATGCCGGCCGCGACCCGGCATCGATCACCACGATCGTGGTCACCAAGTTCCATCCCGCGAGCCTCGTGCGCGAGCTCGCGCAGCTGGGGGTGCACGACTTCGGTGAGAGCCGGCATCAGGAGGCCGAACCCAAGGTCGCGTCGCTGGCCGATATGCCAGCGACCTGGCACTTCATCGGTCAGGTGCAGTCGAACAAGGCTCGGCAGGTGCGCCGGTACGTCGACGTCATCCATTCGCTCGATCGCCAGTCACTGCTCGCGCCGTTGGCGGGCGATCCGCTCCAGGTCTTCCTCCAGGTCGACCTCAGCGGCCAGCCGGGGCGTGGGGGTGTGGCTCCCGAGGACCTGCTCAATCTGGCCGAGCGCGCCGCGGCGACTCCCGGCCTCGACGTGCGCGGCCTCATGGCGGTGTCCCCCCTCGGCGAGGAGCCGCGGCGGGCGTTCGCCCGCGTGCGCGAGCTGAGCGAGACCCTCCGATCGGTCGTGCCGACCGCCGATGAGCTCTCGATCGGCATGTCGGGGGACTTCCGCGACGCGATCCTCGAAGGCGCGACACACCTACGAATCGGCACGGCAATCACGGGAAACCGTCCCTCACCTGTCTAATCTCGTCACAGGAGTAACACTGTTTCGGAGGATGACATGGCCAACCCACTGCGCAAGACGATGGTCTACCTGGGCCTTGCCGACGAGGACTACGAGTACGAGCAGGCCGGACCGGCCGCCCCCGTGGCCCCGATCGCGCACCACGCTCCCTCGGCCGCGCCGGCGCGCGGTTCCGTCACGCCGCTGCGTCGTCCGGCGCCGGCGCGAGGCCACTCCGCCTCCGACATGAACGAGATCCTCACCGTGCACCCGCGTCAGTACAAGGACGCCCAGGTCATCGCCGAGAACTTCCGCGAGGGCATCCCGGTGATCATCAACCTCTCGCAGATGAGCGAGCCGGATGCGCGTCGCCTCATCGACTTCGCGAGCGGCCTCTCGCAGGGGCTCTACGGCAAGATCGAGCGGGTCACCAACAAGGTGTTCCTGCTGTCGCCCGCCCACGTCGCCGTCAGCGGCGACCAGGGTGAGGTCGAGAGCGACGTGGACGCGTCGTTCTTCGGCCAGTAGCACCCGCCTGCACCGGCTAGTGTCGATTCGGTGACCCTCATCTCGATCGTCGCCACCCTGATCTACGTGGCGCTCTTCCTGTTCATCATGCTGATGTGGGTGCGATTCGTCCTCGATCTCGTGCGCGCCTTCGCCCGTCAGTGGCGTCCGCGCGGGCTCGGGCTCGTGCTCGCTGAGTCGGTCTTCACGATCACCGATCCGCCGATCCTGCTGGTGCGCCGGTTCATCCCCCCGCTGCGGTTGGGCGGCATCGCCCTCGACTTCGCGTGGACGATCGTGCTGCTCGTGTGCCTCATCCTGCTGTCGGTCGTGGGCGGCCTGCGCTCGGTCTGATCCGGGGGTACGTTTCACAGGCTTCGACCGGTATTCTGGACGTCCGACGCTGCTCCGCCCCAACCAGACGGGGGATAGGATGGGGACAGCTAACGTTTCCGTGGACGTTGAAGGATGCCCACGGTCCAGAAAGTGTGTGAGGTGACTTCAATGGCTCTGACTCCGGAAGACGTGGTCAACAAGCGGTTCCAGCCGACCAAGTTCCGCGAGGGATACGACCAGGACGAGGTCGATGATTTCCTCGACGAGGTCGTGGTGGAGCTCCGTCGCCTGAACCAGGAGAACGAGGAGCTGCGCCAGCGGCTCATGGCGAGCGACCAGCGCATCAACGAGCTGCAGCGCCAGGCCCAGCAGGGTGCGCCGATGGCTCAGGCCCCGCAGGCGCCCGTGCAGCCCGAGCCCGTGGCGGCTCCCGCTCCGGCAATGGCTCCGGCCTTCGGCGCGGCGATGGACGCCGGCGCGATGGATCCCAACAACACGAACAACCTGCTGCAGCTGGCCCGTCGCCTGCACGAGGAGCACGTGCGCGAGGGTGTCGAGAAGCGCGACGCGCTCATCGCCGAGGGCCACGCGGCCGCGGCGCGCGTCGTCGCCGAAGCCGAGCAGCGCCAGCGCGCCCAGCTCGGCGGTCTCGAGCAGGAGCGCGTGCAGCTCGAGCAGCGCATCGACCAGCTCCGCTCCTTCGAGCGCGAGTACCGCCAGAAGCTCAAGGGCTACATCGAGGGCCAGCTGCGTGAGCTGGACTCGACCAACGAGCTCACCTCCGGCCCGCAGTCGGCTCAGCCCGCGCAGGCGTTCGCGTCCGCTCCGGCCCCGACGGCCGCTCCGGTCGAGGCCGCCCCGCAGTACGCCGCGGCTCCGGCTCAGCCGTTCGCCGCTCCGCAGGGCCAGCCGCCCGTGAACTACACCGGCGGCTTTGCCGGAAACTGACGCGACAGCGCCCGTCGCCAGGTCCCGGGTTTCCCCCCGGGCCCTGGCGATTGTCGCTGCTGTCGCGATCCTCGCCTACACGCTCGACCGCGTCAGCAAGTTCTTCGTCGTGGAGAACCTGCCGCTCGGCACGCCCGTGCCCATCCTGGGCGAGGTGCTGAAGTTCACCTTCGTCGAGAACCCCGGCGCGGCCTTCTCGCTCGGCAGCGGCACGACCTGGATCTTCGCGATCATCGCGGCCGCGGTCTCGGTGTTCATCGTGATCTTCGCTCGCCGCATCCGCTCGGTCGGGTGGGCGATCCTGTTCGGCATGCTCCTCGGCGGCACTCTCGGCAACCTCACCGACCGCCTCACCCGTGAGCCGGGCTTCGGTCAGGGCTATGTCGTCGACTTCATCCAGGTCTGGGGCTTCCCGGCGATCTTCAACATCGCTGACATCGCGATCGTCTCGTCGATGGGACTCTTCATCCTCCTCACGCTGCGCGGCATCGGGCTCGACGGCTCGCGCACCCCGCGCAAGGCCGCGGCGGCCGACGAGGCTGCCGCGACCGACTCCTGAGCATGGAGTCGCGCACTCTCCCGGTGCCAGACGGGCTCGCGGGCGAGCGGGTGGATGCCGCGATCGCCAAGCTGCTCGGATTCTCGCGGACCTTCGCGGCCGAGGTGGCCGAGGCCGGGGGAGTGTCTCTTGACGGGGTCGTACTCGGCAAGTCGGACCGGCTCCGCGCCGACGGCTGGCTCGAGGTCACCTGGACGGCGAAGCAGGAACCGACCATCGTGCCGGTGGTCGTCTCCGATCTCGGAATCGTCCACGACGATGACGACATCGTCGTGGTCGACAAGCCCGCGGGGGTCGCGGCTCACCCCAGCATCGGCTGGGATGGCCCGACCGTGCTCGGCGCCCTCGCGGGGGCGGGATTCCGCATCTCCACCTCCGGCGCGGCCGAACGGGCGGGCATCGTGCACCGTCTCGACGTGGGAACGAGCGGTCTCATGGTCGTCGCCAAGTCCGAGCGGGCCTACACCGAGCTCAAGCGCCAGTTCCACGACCGGGAGGTCGGCAAGATCTACCACGCGGTTGTGCAGGGGCATCCTGACCCGTTCTCGGGCACGATCGACGCGCCGATCGGTCGGCATCCGGGGGCGAGCTGGAAGTTCGCGATCACCTCCGACGGCAAGCCCAGCGTGACCCACTACGAGACTCTCGAGGCGTTCCCGTCGGCGGCGCTGCTCGAGATCGAGTTGGAGACCGGCCGCACGCATCAGATCCGGGTGCACATGGCGGCGCAGCGGCATCCCTGCGTCGGCGACGCGATGTACGGCGCCGATCCCACGATCTCGGCTCGTCTCGGGCTGACCCGGCAGTGGCTTCACGCGCACCGGCTCGGCTTCACCCACCCCGGTTCGCGCGAGCCCGTCGCCTTCGAGAGCCCGTATCCGGCCGACCTTCAACGTGCACTTGAGGTGCTTCGGGGCGACTGAGGGCGCGTCCGTTCGACCCTCGCCCGGGCCGGGCATAGTCTGGATCCCCCACTCGAGAAAGGCATCCGTGGCAGCCGGCTCCGACTCCTTCGTGCATCTGCATGTGCACAGCGAGTACTCGATGCTCGATGGAGCGGCACGCGTCGCCCCGCTCCTCGACGCGGCGATCGAACAGGGGATGCCCGCCATCGCGGTCACCGACCACGGCAACATGTTCGGGGCCTACGACGTCTGGAAGACCGCCGCGGCCAAGGGCATCAAGCCCATCATCGGCACCGAGGCGTACATCACGCCGGGCACGCATCGCAGCGACAAGACCCGCGTGCGATGGGGGTCGAGCGGGCAGAGCGGCGACGACGTC
>CALRZA010000072.1:0-7938 GCA_943372535.1 Auritidibacter sp. Marseille-P8566 | reverse complement strand
GAGCAGACGTTCGTCCGCCGCCAGCACCGCGTCATCCGCGGCCAGACGACGCTGCACGATCGACATGACCTGCTCCTCGAACGTGCGCATCGTCGCCATCCGCATGCCGAGCAGGTGCGGATACTGACGCAGAAGCGCGTGACGCCGCTGCATCATCTCGACGTCGGCCATTGACTTGCGCGCGGCTCCCAGCAGCACGACCGTGAGGTCGTCGAGCAGGGGGGAGTCGGCGCCGGCCGTGACGAACCTCTCGACGACCTCGTCATCCGGGATCTCCGGCGTATCGCCGAGGAGCGCCTCCTCCTTGGTGGCGAAGTAGTTGAAGAACGTGCGGGGCGAGACATCGGCCCGCCGGCTGATCTCGTCGATCGTGGTGCCGTCGAGTCCGCGATCGGCGACGAGGTCGAGGACGGCGAGCTGGATGGCGCGTCGGGTGGCCCGGCGCTTGCGCTCACGCAGCCCGACCTCGGGCCCCTCGATCACGGTCATGGCACTATTCTTGCACACCGCGCAATTTTGCAGCGGCCGAGCGGCCTCAGCAGTCGGGGTCGCTCTCCGGGACCGCTCCGGTCAAGAAGTAGGTGTCGACCGTGGAGATGATGCACTCGTTGCCCTGCCCGTAGGCCGTGTGGCCTTCACCGTTGAAGGTGATGAGCTGTGCGCTCTCGAGCTGCTCGGCCAACGCGACACCCCACTCGTACGGGGTCGCCGGGTCACCGGTCGTCGAGATGACGAGGATCGGCGGGGCTCCGGCACCGGTAAGCGCCGTGATCGGCGGGCCGGAGTACTCGAAGGGCCAGTTGCCGCAGAGCAGGTCGCCCACGATGGGACCCGGGCGGTAGGTCGTGGGCGACGCCTCCTGCAGCAGCACATCCTGCTCGGCGAGCACCGCCGGGTCGGTCTCGACCGGGTAGTCGACGCAGTAGATCGCGAGGAACGCCTCGAGCGAGTTGTCGGCGTAGGTTCCGTCGACATCGCGGCTGTAGTAGAAGTCTGCGAGGAAGAACGCGGTCTCGGTCTCGCCCACGGCGGCCTCGGAGAAGAGGTCGTTGAGGAACGACCACGACTCCTGCGAGTAGAGCGCCATGCTCATCGCGATGTCGATCACGCCGGCATCCATCATGCGGCCGTCGGCACCCGGGATCGGGTTCGCGTCGTAGCGGTCGTAGAGCTCGCGGATCGTGGCCAGGTCGGTGGGGAGGTCCCCGGTGAACGGGCAGTCCTCGAACAGCTCGGGGCAGGCCACCAGGTAGTTCTCGAGGGCCCGCTGGAAGCCGCGGGTCTGCACGAGTCCCACCTCGAAGACGGAGATCGAGGAGTCGGTGGCGCCATCGACGACGAGGCGTCCGACCTTGTCGGGGAAGTTCTCGACGTAGTACGACCCGATGTCACTGCCGTAGGAGTAGCCGAGGTAGTTGAGCTTCGGGTCCCCGACGATCGCCCGCAGCATGTCGAGGTCCTTGACCGTCGACTGGGTTTCGATGAACTGCAGCACCGGGCCGGTGTTGTCGAGGCACGCCTGCGCGAAGTCGACGTTGATCTGGGTCACCTCGGCGAGCCACTCCGGGCTGCCCTCCGGGTTGGTCGGCAGGCCGAAGATGAAGTTGTCGAGGCCCGCGTCATCGAGGCAGCTCACGGGCGCTGAGCGTCCGACGCCGCGCGGGTCCCATCCGACGACGTCGAAACGCTCCTGAAGGTCTTCGCTCACCGCGAAGTCGATGCTGTCGTAGACGAAGTCGAAGCCCGACGCGCCCGGCCCGCCGGGGTTCGTGAAGAGCGAGCCGAGCTTCTGCCCGGTCGCCGGCTGGCGCACCAGCGCGAGCTCGATGTCGGTGTCCGACGACGGGTTGGCCCAGTCCATCGGCGCGATCGCCGTCGTGCACTGCATGCCGTTGTCGCAGTCCTCCCAGGTGAGCACCTGGGTGTAGTACGGCACGAGGTTCGCGGCGACGCTCTCGCCGGTGGGCGTGGAGGTCGAGTCGTCAGCGACGGGAGACCCGAAGAAGCAGCCCGAGAGCAGCAGGAGCAGGGATGATCCGACCGCGAGCCCACCGAGGGCGCGGGAGCGGATCGACGACGAGGGGGAGACAGATGCCGTGGTCACGAAAATGAGCCTAGCGCCGGAACGTCAGCAGCGGGGGTCCGACTCCGGCACGGTCCCGTCGGTGAGGAAGGCATCCACGGTGTCGTTGATGCACGCGTTCGACTTGTTGTAGGCGGTGTGGCCCTCGCCTTCGTAGGTCACGAGGTGGCCGTTCTCGAGGGTCTCGGCCACGGTGACCGCCCAGCGATAGGGCGTGGCGGGATCGTTCGTCGTGCCGATCACGAGGATGTCGGCGGAGCCGGGAGCGACGATCGGCACCCGATCGCGCTGGGCGGGCACCGGCCAATTCGGACATCCCGTGCCACCCCACGACATCTGCGGGCCGAGCACCGGCGCGAGCTCGGCGAGCTCGGCGGCCTCCGCCCGCATCGTCTCGACGGTGCCATCGCCTCGAGCGTCGAGGCAGTTGATCGAGATGAAGGCCTCGGTCTGATTGGTAAGGTACGTGCCGTCGGGGTTGCGGCCGTTGTAGTTGTCGGCGAGTTGGAAGGCATACGAGGGGTCGCCCTCGAAGGTCGTCGTGAACAACTCGCGCAGATAGA
Source organism: Auritidibacter sp. Marseille-P8566 (assembly GCA_943372535.1). Lineage (GTDB taxonomy): Bacteria > Actinomycetota > Actinomycetes > Actinomycetales > Microbacteriaceae > Rhodoglobus. Next base: position 5,292 of record CALRZA010000072.1, on the reverse strand, counting down.
TCCAGTTGCTCTGGTTGTAGAGCGGCAGGATGATCGCCGTGAACATTGCCGAACTGCCGAGCTGACGGCCGTCGTCCGCGGCGAGCGGACTGCGGTCGAGGCGATCGAGGAACGAGCGGATCGTGGTCAGCGACTCCTCGACGCTGCCGTCGAAGGGGCAGTCGCTCGCGTCGGCGCAGTCGTCGAGGAAGGCCCGCAGGGCGCTCTCGAAGCCCTCGGCCTGTGTCGCCGTCGCCTCGAAGTCGGTGCTCGCCGGATCGACCGCGCCGTCGAGCACGAGCCGGCCCGTCTTCGACGGGAAGAGCTCGGCGTAGACCTGGCCGAGCAGCGTGCCGTAGGAGTAGCCGAGGTAGTGCAGCGTCGTGTCGCCGAGGGCGGCCCGCAGCATGTCGAGATCGCGCGCGGCACTGGCCGTGTCGACGAGGGCCAGGAGCGGTCCGGTGAGCTCGAGGCAGCGCTCGCCGAACGCGCGGGTCGCGGCGCTGGCGGCCTCCAGCCACTCGTCGCTGCCGGGCAGACCCGGGTTGAGGCCGTAGATGAAGTCGTCGAGCTCCGACGGATCCTTGTAGCAGGTGACGGGCGTCGAGCGTCCGACGCCGCGGGGGTCGAAGCCGACCACGTCGAAGCGCGACTGCAGGCGCTCGCTCGTGGCGTAGTCCACGCTGTCTTTGACGAAGTCGTAGCCCGAGCCGCCGGGGCCGCCGGGGTTGATGAGCAGCGAGCCGATGCGGTCGCCCGAGGTCGCCGGTTGGCGCACGAGCGCGAGCTCGATCTCCCCGGCCGACGGGTCGGCCCAGTCGAGGGGGGCGATCGCGGTCGCGCATTGCATGCCGCCGCCGCAGCCCTCCCACGCGATCACCTGGTGGTAGAACGGCTCGAGCTCGGCCGCGACCGCTTCGTCGGTCGGGGTCGAGGTGGCCGAGCCGGAGGGCGGCAGGAACCACGAGACGCAGCCGCTGAGCGCGACGGCGAGCGCGACGCCCAGGGCGACGACGCTGACGCGGCGGCGGGCGGTCATGCGGCGCTCCGGCGGCGGGCCGTGACGAGCATCGCCTCGAGGGCGAGCGCCGGGGCCACGTTGCTCTCGATGCGGCGCCGGGCGATCGCGATGGCATCCATCGTCGCGAGCGTCTCCGCGGCCGTGGATGCCGCGGCCGCGGCCTCGAGGCGCGGCGTCAGCGTCGCGTTGATGAGCTCCTCCCCGACGCCGAGCTGCAGCAGCAGGATGTCGCGGTAGAGCGAGAGCAGGTCGACCATGATGCGGTCGATGCCGTCGCGCAGGCTGCGGGTGGCCCGGCGCTTCTGGTCCTCTTCGAGGTTCTTCAGCTGCGATCGTAGGGCCGCGGGGATCGTGCCACCCGGCTCGATGCCCAGCGAGCGCAGGGCGGCGTCGCGCTCCTCGGCCTCGCGCTCGACCGTGATCGCCTCGGCATCGGCCTTGGCGACCTCGAGCAGTTCGGCGGCCCCGATCACGGCATCCGAGACGGTGCGGATGCCGAGCGCCAGGTCGAGCGTGCGCGCCCGTCGATCCCGCGCGTCGGTGTTGGTCGCGAGGCGGTGAGCCATGCCGATGTGCGACTGGGCTTCACGCGCGGCGCGGGCCGCGAGCTCGGGTTCGACCCCGTCGCGACGCACGAGCAGCGCGGCGACCTCGTCGACGTCAGGCACCCGCAGCCGCACGGTGCGCACGCGCGACCGGATCGTGGGGATGAGGTCGGCCTCGCTCGGCGCGCAGAGGATCCACACCGTGCGCGGCGGCGGCTCTTCGAGCGCCTTGAGCAGCACGTTGGAGGTGCGCTCGGCCATGCGGTCGGCATCCTCGATGACGAGCACGCGGTAGCGGCCGACCGAAGGGGAGAACTGGGAGGTCGACACGAGCTGACGCACCTCGTCGATCGAGATGATCACGCGGTCGGTCGCGAGCACCCCGAGGTCGGGGTGGGTGCGGGCGGCCACCTGACGCCGCGTCGCCTCGTCGGAGTCGGGACCGGTCGACAGCAGGGCCGTCGCGAAGGCGTAGGCGAGGTTGGAGCGACCCGACCCGGGCGGACCGGTGATGAGCCACGAGTGGGTCATCGACGAGTCGTCGGATCCCCCGACCGCGGAGGACGCAGCCGCCGCCTCGACGACCGCGATGGCCTCGGACTGGCCGATCAGCTCATCCCACACGCGCATGCGCCCAGCCTAAGCGAGGCGGACGACGCGGTCGGCGCCCCGACGTCGTGCGGGGCGGGGCGGCGCGGGTCAGAGCAGCCCGGCGACCCTCTCGCGCACGGCGGCCGAGATCGTCTCGACGGGCTGGCGCGCATCGATCACGAGAAAGCGCTCCGGCTCAGCCGCGGCGAGCTCGAGGTAGCCGGCCCGCACCCGTCCGTGGAAGTCGGCCTTCTCGGCCTCGAGCCGGTCGTACTGCGTGCGGGAGTCGGCGAGCCGGTCGGCGCCGAGGCTCTCGGGCAGGTCGAGCAGGATCGTCAGGTCGGGCAGCAGGCTCTCGGTCGCCCAGAGCGAGACCTCGCGCACCTCGTCACCGCCGAGCACGCGGCCGGCGCCCTGATAGGCGACCGACGAGTCGAGGTAGCGATCCTGCACGACGATGTCGCCGCGCTCGAGCGCGGGCCGCACCTTGGTCGCGATGTTGTGTGCGCGGTCGGCCGCATAGATCAGGGCCTCGGCGCGCGGGGCGATCTCGCCGCGGCGGTGCAGCACGATCTCACGCAGCTCGAGCCCGAGGTCGGTGCCGCCGGGCTCACGCGAGGTGACGACCGTGCGGCCCTGTCCTTCGAGCCAGGCGATGAGGATGTCGGACTGCGTCGTCTTGCCTGCGCCGTCGCCGCCCTCGAAGGTGATGAAGAGCCCGGCCACTACGCCTTCTTCGCGGCGGCACGCGGAGCCGCCGGCTTCTTCGCCGCGGTCGTCTTGGCGGCCGTCTTCGTGGCCGTGGCCTTCGTGGCCGCGGGCTTCTTGGGCGCCGCCTTTTTCGGCGCGGCCTTCGCCTTGGGCTTGGCCGGTCCCTTGGCACGCTTGTCGGCGAGCAGCTGCACGGCGCGGTCGTAGTCGATCTCCTCGACCGTCTCGCCGCGCGGAATCGTCGCGTTCGTCGTGCCGTCGGTGACGTAGGCGCCGAAGCGGCCGTCCTTGATACGGATCGGCTTCTCGCTCACCGGGTCGGGCTGCTCGAACTCCTTGAGCGCGCTCGACGCCGCCCGCCCGCCGTACTTGGGCTGCGAGTAGAGCTCGAGGGCGCCGGCGAGGTCGATCTCGAAGATCGCGTCCTCGCTCGGCAGCGAGCGGGTGTCGGTGCCGCGCTTGAGGTACGGCCCGTAGCGACCGTTCTGCGAGGTGATCTCGACGCCCGACTCGGGGTCCGCTCCGACGACGCGCGGCAGGTTGAGCAGGGCGAGCGCGGTGTCGAGATCGACGGTCGCCAGATCCATCGTTTTGAAGATGGACGCCGTGCGCGGCTTCACGACCGCGACCTTCTTCGGCTTCTTGATCTTCACCTCTCCGGTCTTCGGGTCGATGACCTCGATGGGCGCCTCCTCGGGCACCTCCGGCTCGAGTTCGGTGATGTACGGCCCGAAGCGGCCATCCTTGGCCACGATCTCTTTGCCGGTCTCGGGGTTGACCCCGATCACGCGGTCGCCGACGACGGGCGCGTCGATCAGCTCGCGGGCCTTCTCGGCGGTGAGCTCGTCGGGGGCCAGATCCTGCGGGATGTTGACGCGACGCGGGGTCTCGGCATCCTCGCCCGGGGCCTCGAGGTAGGGGCCGTACTTGCCGATGCGCAGCGTGACGTCATCCGCGATGCGGATCGAGTTGATCTCGCGGGCGTCGATCTCGCCGAGGTTGTCGATGACGGTGCGCAGACCCCGATGGTCGGTGTTGCCGAAGTAGAAGCCGTTGAGCCACTCGACGCGATCCTGGTTGCCGCCGGCGATGCGGTCGAGGTCGTCCTCCATGCTCGCGGTGAAGTCGTACTCCACGAGGTCGGTGAAGTACTCCTCGAGCAGGCGCACCACGCTGAAGGCGATCCAGTTGGGCACGAGCGCCTGACCGCGGGGCGTGACGTAGCCGCGGTCGATGATCGTCGAGATGATCGACGCGTAGGTCGACGGGCGGCCGATCTCGAGCTCCTCGAGCTTCTTCACGAGGCTCGCCTCGGTGTAGCGCGGCGGCGGCGAGGTCTCGTGGCCCTTGGCCTCGATGTCGACGACGGCGAGCGTCTGGCCCACGGTGAGCGGCGGCAGCTTGGCCTCGGTGGGCTCGGCCGCCTCGGTGTTGCGCTCCTCGTCCTGGCTCTCCTCATAGGCGTGGAGGAACCCGCGGAAGGTGATCACGGTGCCGCTCGCGGTGAACTCGGCGACCTGACTGGCGCCCGTGGTGCCGGCGCCCGTCGTGCCGGTGATCGTGACGGAGGCCGTGGAGCCTTTGGCGTCGGCCATCTGGCTCGCGACCGTGCGCTTCCAGATGAGGTCGTAGAGCTTGAAGTCGTTGCCGCGCAGCACGTTCGCGAGCTCGCTCGGCGTGCGGAAGGTGTCGCCCGAGGGGCGGATCGCCTCGTGGGCCTCCTGCGCGTTCTTCGACTTGCCGGTGTACTGGCGCGGGGCATCCGGCACCGTCTCGGCGCCGTAGAGCGCCGTCGCCTGCGCGCGGGCCGCATCGATCGCCTGCTGCGAGAGCGTGGGCGAGTCGGTGCGCATATAGGTGATGTAGCCGTTCTCGTAGAGCGACTGGGCCACGCTCATCGTCTGCCGCGCGCTGAAGCGCAGTTTGCGGCCCGCCTCCTGCTGCAGCGTGGATGTCGTGAACGGCGCCGCCGGACGCCGCGTGTACGGCTTCGACTCCAGATTGCTCACGACGATGGACGCCCCGGGCTCACGCAGCGCGGAGGCCAGCGCGTTCGCCGCCGTCTCGTCGAGCGCGATCGCGTCGCCCTTGAGCTGACCGCGGTCGTCGAAGTCACGGCCGGCCGCGACGCGCGTGCCGTCGAGGCGCACGAGGCGCGACTCGAAGCGGTCGGTCGGAGCGCCGGGCGTCAGGCCCGCGATCAGGTCCCAGTAGCTCGCGGTGACGAACGCGAGGCGCTCGCGCTCGCGGTCGACGACGAGCCGGGTCGCGGCCGACTGCACGCGTCCGGCCGACAGGCCCGGGCCGACCTTGCGCCAGAGCACGGGCGAGATCTCGTAGCCGAACAGGCGGTCGAGGATGCGGCGGGTCTCCTGGGCATCCACGAGCGCCGTGTCGAGTTCGCGCGGGTTCTCGATCGCGTGCTGGATCGCATCCTTGGTGATC
>CALRZA010000071.1:0-7957 GCA_943372535.1 Auritidibacter sp. Marseille-P8566 | reverse complement strand
CTGATCGGCATGCCCGAGGGCCGCATCCCGCTCGCCGAAGCGGTCGTCTATCTCGCAACCGCACCCAAGTCCAACGCCGCCTACCTGGGGGTGGATGCCGCCATCGCCGACGTGCGCGCCGGTCGCCTCGGTCGCGTGCCCAAGCCGCTCCGCGACGCGCACTACCCGGGCGCGAAGCGCCTGGGACACGGCAAGGGCTACGTGTACTCGCACGACGCCGAGCACGGGGTCGCCCACCAGCAGTACCTGCCTGACGAACTCGTGGGTACCGAGTACTACACGCCGACCACCCGGGGCTATGAGCGGGATGTCGCGGCGAGACTCGAGAAGCTGCGCGCGATCATCCGCGGATCCTGATAGTCTTGACGACGCCCAAGGCCTGATTTCCACGCGCGGCTGCAACGGAATCGTCGGCCGAGGAGTGCACGGTCTGTAGCCGACCTCGCTCCGCAGGGCCATCCCTCTGATTTCACCGGTGCGGTGTTGCGCGCGCATGCGTGCACGCGAGCCCCCGGTTGCCATCGTCAGCTCCGTAGAGAAAAGGAACCCGTGTCCACCAAGTCACGTACCCGTAGCAAGACCCGCCTCTCGCGGGCCCTCGGCATCGCCCTCACCCCGAAGGCGGCCAAGTACCTCGAGAAGCGCCCGTACGCTCCCGGCGAGCACGGCCGCACCAAGCGCAAGCAGGACAGCGACTACGCCGTGCGTCTGCGCGAGAAGCAGCGTCTGCGCGCCCAGTACGGCATCCGCGAGGCGCAGCTCAAGATCCAGTTCGAGGAGGCGCGCAAGACCGCCGGCCTGACCGGTGAGAACCTCGTCGAGCAGCTCGAGATGCGTCTCGACGCGATCATCGTGCGTTCGGCGATCGCCCGCACCACGGCGCAGGCGCGCCAGATGATCGTGCACCGTCACATCCTCGTCGACGGCAAGCTCGTCGACCGTCCGTCGTTCCGCGTGAAGCCGGGCCAGCTCGTTCACGTCAAGGAGCGCAGCGAGGGCATGGAGATCTTCCAGGTCGCCGCGGCCGGTGGCCACGTCGACGTCCTGCCGAAGACCCCGGCCTACCTCGAGGTCGAGCTCGACAAGCTGCAGGCGCGCCTCGTGCGTCGCCCGAAGCGCGCCGAGGTTCCCGTGACCTGTGAAGTCCAGCTCGTCGTGGAGTACTACGCGGCTCGCTGATCGCTTACGCGCTCACTACTGTGGAGGCGGGTCACCGGTTGGTGGCCCGCTTCTCGCGTTTGACGGAGGACCCCATGACCGGTGGCGACATCGCAGGACTGATCGCGGCTGGCGTGTTCGCCGTCCTCGTCGGGTTGCTGGCGATCCCGCTGATCAAGCTCGGACGGGTCTTCGACGAGACCTCGGCGGCGATCCGCGGCCTGAGCGACAACGTCACACCGCTGCTCGAGGAGGCCACGACCACCGTGAGCGAGACGAATCGTCAGCTCGCCCGCGTGGATGCCATCACCTCGAGCGTCGAGGAGACCACGGCCAACGTGTCATCGCTCGTCGCCCTCTTCGCGGCGACGGTGGGAGGCCCGCTCATCCGGATCGCCGGGTTCTCGGCGGGAGTACGGGCCGCGATCGGCGGCCTGCGCGGGGCACGGAAGTCAGCAACCCCGAGCAAGTAAGCTGGAGCCTCACCTCACACAAGGAGCGAATCATGAAGAGCGCACTCATGCTCATCGCCGGCGTCGCCATCGGTTTCGTCGTCGCCCACCAGGTCTCCCGCACCCCCGAGGGCAAGCAGTTCTTCGATGACGTGGATGCCAAGGCCCGTGAGTTCGGCAGCGCCGTCGTCGATGGCTACAAGGCCCGCGAGGCCGAGCTGCGCGCTGCGGTCGCCGAAGCCGAGGACGTCATCGCCGACCTCACGAAGCGCGCGAAGTAGACCCGCGCAGCATTTCTCTCACCGGGGGTTCCCGGGCGCTCGACCTCTCACGATCCGGGATCCTCCATGCAGACCGCAGACATTCAGAACCGCTGGCTCACCTTCTTCGGCGACCGCGGACACACCGTCGTGCCGTCGGCCTCGCTCGTCAGCGATGACCCGACGCTGCTCTTCACGGTCGCGGGCATGGTTCCGTTCGTGCCGTATCTCACCGGTCTCGTGCCCGCCCCGTACCCGCGCGCGACGAGCGTGCAGAAGTGCATCCGCACCCTCGACATCGAGGAGGTCGGCAAGACCCCGCGTCACGGCACCTTCTTCCAGATGAACGGAAACTTCTCGTTCGGCGACTACTTCAAGGAGCAGGCGATCGAGTACGCCTGGGAGCTGCTCACGACGAACGAGAGCGACGGCGGCCTCGGCTTCGACGAGAAGGACCTGTGGGTCACCGTCTACAAGGACGACGACGATGCCGTGGACTTCTGGAAGAAGACGGCGGGGCTTCCCGACAGCCGCATCCAGCGCCTCGACATGGACACGAACTACTGGTCGACCGGCCAGCCCGGCCCGGCCGGCCCCTGCTCGGAGATCTTCTTCGATCGCGGTCCGGCCTACGGTATCGACGGGGGACCGGCGACCGATGACGACCGGTACGTCGAGATCTGGAACCTCGTCTTCATGCAGTACCTGCGCGGCGAGGGCTCGGGCAAGAACTTCGAGATCCTCGGTGAGCTGCCCAAGAAGAACATCGACACCGGCATGGGCATGGAGCGCGTCGCCTTCATCAAGCAGGGCGTCGAGAACATGTACGAGATCGACCAGGTGCGCCCGGTGCTCGACACCGCGGCGGCCCTCTCGAAGCGACGGTACGGCGCCAACCACGACGACGACGTGCGCATGCGCGTCATCGCCGACCACGTGCGGTCGAGCCTCATGCTGATGTCGGATGGCGTGAGCCCCAGCAACGAGGGTCGCGGTTACATCCTGCGTCGTCTGCTGCGCCGGTCGGTGCGCGCCATGCGCCTGCTCGGCGTCGAGGAGCCGACGTTCGCCGAGCTCTTCCCCGCGTCTCGGGACGCGATGAAGTCGGCCTACCCCGAGGTGGCGAACGACTTCGACCGCATCTCGCGCCTCGCCCTCGCGGAGGAGGAGACCTTCCTGCGCACCCTCGCGGCGGGCACCACGATCCTCGATGTCGCCGTCTCGCGCACTCAGCAGGCCGGGTCGACTCAGCTGCCGAGCGACACCGCGTTCCTCCTGCACGACACCTACGGCTTCCCGATCGACCTGACCCTCGAGATCGCCGAGGATGCCGGACTCACGGTCGACCGCGCCGCGTTCGACGAGCTCATGCTGCACCAGCGCACGATCGCCAAGGCCGACGCGAAGTCCAAGAAGCAGCACCTCGCCGACCTGTCGGTCTACAGCGCGTTCCGCGCGCAGGGCGAGACGGTCTTCACGGGCTACGACGCGCTGAGCACCGAGAGCACGATCCTCGGCCTGATCGTCGACGGAGCGTCGGTGACGAAGGCGGCGGCGGGCGACATCGCCGAGGTGATCCTCGCCGAGACCGCGCTCTATCCCGAGTCTGGTGGCCAGGAGGCCGACGCCGGCACGATCGTCGGGTCGGGCTTCGAGCTCGAAGTGCTCGACGTGCAGCGTCCGGTCAAGGGGCTCGTGAGCCACAAGGTGCAGGTCACCAGCGGCGAGGTCGGGGTCGGGGACTCCGCCACGACGGTGGTGGATCGCGAGTGGCGCCGGGGCGCGACGCAGGCGCACTCGGCGACGCACCTCATCCACGCCGCCCTGCGGCAGATCCTGGGCCCGGAGGCTCATCAGTCGGGCTCGTACAACAAGGCGGGCTACATGCGCCTCGACTTCTCGTGGTCGCAGGCGCTCTCGCACGCGACCAAGACGGAGATCGAGGAGGTCGCCAACAACGCGGTGCGCGACAACCTCGAGGTGACGACGCGCATCCTGCCGATCGACGAGGCCAAGGCCCTCGGCGCGATGGCCCTATTCGGTGAGAAGTACGGCGACACCGTGCGCGTCGTCGAGATCGGCGGCCCGTGGTCGCTCGAGCTCTGCGCGGGCACCCACGTCGGTCGCTCGTCGGAGGTCGGCCTCATCAATCTCATCGGGGAGTCGTCGGTCGGATCCACCAATCGCCGCATCGAGTCGCTCGTCGGCCTCGACGCCTTCCGCGATCTCGCGGCCGAGCGCGCGATCGTCTCCGAACTCACGTCGTCGCTCAAGACCCCCCGCGAGCAGCTGCCTGAGCGCATCGCGACGCTCGTCGCCGACCTCAAGGCCGCGGAGCGCCGGATCGCGCAGTTCGAGGCCGCGGCGCTGTCGCAGCGGGTTCCCGCGCTCGTCGCGAACGCCCGCCGCATCGACTCGACCACCGTGGTCGCCGAGCACATCGGCACCGTCGGGTCGAGCGACGATCTGCGCGGTCTGGTGACCGCCGTGCGCGAGCGTCTGGGCTCGGAGGCCTCGGTCGTGGCCCTCGCGGCCGACGTCGCGGGCAAGCCCGCCGTGATCATCGGAACGAACGACGCCGCCCGGGCCGCCGGCCTCAAGGCCGGCGTTCTCGCCAAGGCCGCCGCCGCCGTTCTCGGCGGAGGCGGGGGCGGCAAGGACGACCTCGCCCAGGGCGGCGGTGCGGATGTCGCGGCGATCCCCGCGGCCCTCGACGCCGTCACCGCGGCGATCGGAGCCTGATGATCCGCCCGGGCGTGCGACTCGGGGTGGATGTCGGAACGGCCCGGATCGGAGTCGCCCGGTGCGACCCCCACGCCATGCTCGCGACCCCGGTCGAGACCGTGGCGCGCGGCTCGGGCGACGTGAGTCGGCTCGTCGAGCTCGCGGCGGAGTTCGACGTGATGGAGATCGTGGTGGGGCTGCCGATCGCGCTCTCGGGGCGCGAGACGGCATCCACCGACGATGCCCGTGGGTTCGCGAGAATGCTCGCCCAGCAGGTCTCCGTGCCCGTGCGATTGGTCGACGAGAGACTCTCGACCGTGTCGGCACAGTCGGCTCTGCACTCGTCGGGGCGGACGACTCGCACCTCGCGCTCAGTGGTTGATCAGGTGGCTGCCGTGATAATTTTGCAACACGCCCTCGACTTCGAGCGCTCGGCCCAGAATCCGCCCGGTGCTGTGGTCGACCCGGACGAAGGACCCTGAGAATGGCGAACGAACCGAGCTGGGACGACATCTTCACCCCTCGTCCGGCCGATCCTGCCGCAGACGCGGCGGCCGCTCCGACCTTTCCACTCGGCGACCCGTCGGCGCCCGCGCCAGCGTACGAGCAGCCGGCGTACCAGCAGCCCACGTACGAGCAGCCCACGTACCAGCAGCCGACTCAGGCATCGCCTCCGCCCGTCTACGATCTCCCGGCGGACTACCCGAGCACCGCCGCGCCGGACTACTTCGAGACGGCCGCCCCTGCTCCGTTCCCGGCGGCTCCGGTGGCATCCGCGGCGCCGGCGTGGCAGGATCCGGTGGCCCCGTCTTGGACGGCCGACCCGTCAGCGGCGTGGCCCCTGTCCGAGCCCGCCACGGCCGCCCCAGCCGCTCCGGAGCAAGCGTGGCCGTCGACCCCCGCTGCCGCGGCACCGCCGTCGTGGACCCCGGAGCCCGCGGCCGCCGTGCCGCCCGCGTGGACGCCGGAACCTGCGGCTGCCGTGCCGCCCGCGTGGACCCCGGAACCCGCCTCCGCCGCCCCGCCGGCATGGACCCCCGAGCCGCCCGCCGAGAGTGCGTGGCCTTCGGAGAACACCTCGTGGTCGATGACCCCGGATCCCGCGGAACCGGCATGGTCGGATCCGACCTTCTCGGCCGCGCCGACCGCGAATGCGCCGGCCCCGGCCGAACCCGCTCCGCCGGTCTGGAGCCCGGAGCCGGCCGCCTGGCCGGCTGCGGCTGACGTGGCCCCGACCTGGACCCCGGAGCCCGTGGCCGAACCGGTCTGGACCCCTGAGCCGGTCGCCGACGCGATGCCCGAGGTGTCATGGAACACCGCCGTCGAGACTCCGGTGCCGGCGCGGTCGCTGCCCGAGTGGCCCGCGGAGTCCTCCCCGATGGCGCCGGTCGAGGCGACCACCGAGGCGGCCTCGATGTACCCCCCGACCGCGACCTACCCTCTCGCCGAGCCGTCGCCGACGGCGCAGCCCGACGGTCTGTCGGCGTTCGACGATCTGTTCGCGGCGCCCACGGCGGCGGCGCCGGCACCGGCAGAGGCACCGGCGGTCGAGTACCGTCCGGCGGCCAGCGAGTCGGCCGCCGAGCCCGCCCCGGCATCGGATGCGTGGATGGCGGCCCTCGCGCCCGCCGTCGCGGCTCCCGCCGCCGCAGCGTCGGCGCCGAGCACCGCCTCCGGCTTCTCTCCCGACGACCCCTTCAGCGGACTCCTCGGCAACGCCATGGGCACCGCTCCCTCCTCGACCGCGCCCCGTGCGACCCCGTTCGACGGCGACGGCAGCGGCTTCTCGGGCAACGACGGCGGCAACGACGGTGGTCGTGGCGGCCGCGGCCGTGGCGGCGACGGCTATGGTCCGGCACCCCGCAAGCGCAGCCTCAAGTGGCTCGCCATCACCCTGCCGATCGTCATCGTGCTGGGCCTCGGCGCCGGCGGCGCGGCGTTCGCGTGGCTGAACTACGAGGAGCAGGTGCGCGAGCTTCTCGGCTGGGAGCTCCCGAACGACTTCGAGGGCACCGGCAACGGCGAGGAGGCGATCGTCACGATCCAGGCGGGGGACATCGGTTCGGATGTCGCCAACACCCTCCACGACGCCGGCGTCACGATGACCTTCGACGCGTTCTACGACCTGCTGCTCGAACAGCCGGAGAACGTGAACTTCATCCCCGGCAACTACACGCTCCAGAAGCAGATGAGTGCGCAATCGGCTCTCGACGCGCTGCTGAACCCCGAGAACAAGATCACCTCGCGCCTGCTGATCACGGAGGGCACGGTGCTGCCGAGCGCTCTCGCGATCATCTCGGAGACGACCGGCATCCCGCTCGAGGAGGTTCAGGCCGCGGCGGCCGACCCCACGCTGTATGGCGTGCCGGCGAACGCGCCGAGCCTCGAGGGCTATCTGTTCCCTGCGACCTATGAGCTGGACGGCACTGAGACGGCGGAGGGGATCCTGCAGGTGCTCGTCAACGAGATGTTCGCGCGTCTCGACGCCTTGGGCGTCGCTCCGGAGAACCGCCACGAGGTGCTGACCAAGGCGGGTCTCGTTCAGCGCGAGGCGGGCCCGAACGAGGACGACTTCTACAAGATCGCCCGGGTCTTCCAGAACCGCATCGATCAGGGCATGAACCTGCAGTCCGACGCGACCGTCGCCTACGGCACCGGCAACCTGCAGACGGTGTGGACGACGGATGCCGAACGCGCCGACGCGAGCAACCCCTACAACACCTACGCGAACCCCGGTCTGCCCATCGGACCGATCGGCGCGCCCGGTGAGGTGGCGATCCGCGCGGTGCTGGCGCCGGCCGACGGTCCGTGGCTGTTCTTCGTGCCGATCAACCTCGCCACGGGCGAGACGGTCTTCTCCGAGACCGCCGATCAGCACGAGGCCGCGGTCGAGCAGCTGCGCGCCTGGTGCAACGCGAGCGACGAGAACGCCTCCTACTGTGAGTGACGGGCCGCGCACGCGACTCGCCGTGCTCGGTTCGCCCATCTCGCATTCGAAGTCCCCGGCGATCCAGCGCGCCGCGTACGGCGTTCTCGGCCTCGACTGGACCTACGAGTCCGCCGAGGTGACGGGGGAGTCGCTCGCCGCGTTCGTGGCGCAGTGCGGGGCCGAGTGGCGGGGTCTGTCGCTGACGATGCCGCTCAAGCGCGACATCCTGCCGCTGCTCGCGTGGCGGCACGAGCTCGTCGATCTCGTCGGCGGTGCGAACACGATGCTGCTCACGGACGACGGTCCACGCGGGTTCAACACCGATGTGCCCGGCGCCGAGTGGGCCTTGCGCGAGGCCGGGGTGAGGTCGCTCGAGTTCGTGCGCATCCTCGGCAGCGGTGCGACGGCCGCCTCACTGCTGGCGGCCGTCGCAC
>CALRZA010000070.1:0-7963 GCA_943372535.1 Auritidibacter sp. Marseille-P8566 | reverse complement strand
CGGGCTGACGAACATCCAAGATCTGTCCAAGATCGCGCGGATGCCGCATCCGCACGCTGCCCTCCCGAGCGCCGAGCGAGGACAATGAGGGCCATGCGCGTACTCGTGGTGGAAGACGACCCGGCCGTCGCCGGCGGTGTCATCGACGGCCTCGACGCGGTGAGCTTCGAGACCCGCCACGTGGCCACCGGGGCCGACGCCCTCAGCGCCCTCGACGAGTTCCGCCCCGACATCGTGCTTCTCGATCTGGGGCTTCCCGACATGGACGGCACTGACGTGTGCCGCAGCATCCGGGCCACCTCGGCCGTGCCGATCATCGTCGTGAGCGCCCGGGACGAGGAGATCGATCGGGTCATCGCGCTCGAGATCGGCGCGGACGACTACCTCGTCAAGCCGTTCGGCATGCGCGAGCTCGTCGCTCGCATCCGTGCCGTGACCCGGCGCACTGCCGCCATCGAGGACACACGACCGGGCCTCTCCCGCACCTACGGCCCGCTGACGATCGACGTGCGCGCGCGCCGGGTGACCTTGGATGGCACCGAGGTACACCTGACGCCCAAGGAGTTCGACCTCCTCGAGTACGTCGCGGCCGACGCCGGCGCCGTGTTCCGTCGTGCCGAGATCCTGCAGAACGTGTGGGACACCAACTGGTACGGCACCACGAAGACTCTCGATGCGCACGTCGCGGCGATCCGCCGCAAGCTCGGGCACGCCGACTGGATCGTCTCGGTGCGTGGGATCGGCTTTCGGTTCGGAGTGCCCGAGTGAAGTGGCGGCTCATGGCTGCGCTGATGGGCATGACCCTGCTCGTGCTCCTGGTGCAGGACATCCCGCTCAGCGGCTACCTGCGCGAAGTGCAGACCGATCGCATCATCACGTCGCTCGAGCGTGACGCGTTCGTGCTCGCCGGGCGCAGCGAGGAGGCACTGGAGTCGCCCGGTGGAGAACAGGACGCCTACCTCACCGCTCTCGCGACCGACTACCGGAATGCCGGCGGCGCTCGGGTCGTGATCGTCAATGCCGACGGTGTCGCGGTCGTCACGAGCGACGACGACCAGTCGAGGGTCGGCGCGTCCTATGCCTCGCGACCCGAGATCGCGGCGGCACTCGCCGGCACCATCCAGACCGGCAATCGCTTCTCCGAGACTCTCGGCATCGAACTGCTCTATGTCGCCGTGCCCGTCTTCAGCGGCGAGGAGGTGCTCGGGGCGGTGCGGTTGACCTACCCCGAGCAGGAGGTGGTGGATGCCGTCACCGAGCAACTGTGGACCCTGGGCTGGGTGGCCCTCACCACGGTCATCCTCGCCGGGATCGTCGGACTCATCGTCTCGACGTCGGTGACCCGTCGCCTGCAGTTCCTGCGGCGCACCACCGAGCAACTGGCCCACGGCGATCTGCACGCCCGTGCCGACGCGTCGGCCGGAGCCCCGGAGATCCGGTCGCTCGCCACCTCGTTCAACCGCATGGCCGGGCGGATCGAAGCTCTCGTCGACCAGCAGCGATCGTTCGCCGCGGATGCCTCCCACCAGCTGCGCACCCCCCTGACGGCCCTGCGCCTCCGGCTCGAACGCGCGCGCGAGCTGCTGCCGACCGACCCGGCCGGTGCCGCCGAGCGGCTCGCGGATGCCGAAGCCGAGACCGACCGGCTGCTGACGATCATCGAGGGACTGCTGCTGCTCAATCGGGCCGAGGGACGGGTCTCGGTTCCGGTGCGAGTCGATCTCGCGGAGGAGGCCCGCGAGCGCGTGGAGCAGTGGCGCGCCCTCGCAAGCGAACTTCAGATCGAGCTGCAGGTTCACTCTCCCGTCACCGCTCCCGTGTCGGCCGCCGACACGGCCGCGCAGCAGGTTCTCGACAACTACCTCGACAACGCGATCTCGCTCAGCGCTCCTGGCACCGAGGTCACGGTGACCGTGACGGTCGACGGTGGCACCACCCGCCTCGACATCGCCGATCGTGGGCCCGGGCTGACCGCCGAGGAGTGCGAGCACGCCTTCGAGAGGTTCTGGCGGGGCGACCTCGACCGGGGCGGAAGCGGCCTCGGGCTGGCGATCGTCGCCCAGCTGATGACCGCGAGCGGGGGCACCGCCTCGCTCGCACCGCGTCCCGGCGGCGGTGTCGTCGCCACAGCGGTCTTCGAGTCGGCGTAACCTGAGCCCGTGGCTTCCGAAAAAACCCGCTGGCTCGGCCTCGTCTTCATCAGCGTCGCCGTCGCGCTCATCATCGTCGACTCGACGATCGTCAACGTCGCGATCCCCTCGATCGTCGACGATCTCGGCATCACCTCGACGCAGGTGCAGTGGGTGCAGGAGAGCTACACGCTCGTCTTCGCCTCGCTGCTGCTCGTGTTCGGAACGCTCGCCGACCGCTACGGACGCCGGCTCATCACCCTCCTCGGTGTCGCGATCTTCATGCTCTCGTCGATCTTCGCGGCCCTCGCGACGACGGGCGACCTGCTGATCCTCGCCCGCCTCGTGCAGGGCGTCGGCGGAGCGATGATCCTCACGGCGTCGCTCTCGATCATCAACGCGACCTTCCGTGGCCGCGAGCGCGCGATCGCCTTCGCGGTCTGGGGCTCGACGATCGGCGGCATGGCCGCGGTCGGCCCGCTGCTCGGCGGCTGGCTCACCACCTACTTCTCCTGGCGCTGGGCGTTCGGCATCAACGTGCCGCTCGGGCTCATCATCATCATCGGCATCCTCGTGACGGTGTTCGAGTCGCGTGAGCAGGGCATCCCCCGCCGCGTGGATGTCGTCGGCGCGATCCTCTCGGTCATCCTGTTCGCGAGCCTCGTCTTCGGTCTCATCGAGGGACGCACCTACGGCTGGTGGCTCAGCGACACCCCGCCCGACTTCTGGACTCTCGACATCTCGCCGATCCCGTTCATCTTCGCGATCACACTGTTGACCCTCGTGGCCTTCGTGGTCTGGGGGCGGCGCCGCGAACGTCTCGGGCAGTCGACGATGCTGGCGTTCGGGCTGCTGCGCATCCCGTCGTTCCGCAACGGCAACATCGCCGCGCTCATCGTGTCGCTCGGCGAGTTCGGCCTCATCCTGTCGCTGCCGCTCTGGCTGCAGAACGTGCTCGGCTACGACGCCCTGCAGGCCGGGTTCGTGATCCTCGCCCTCGCGATCGGCTCATTCGTCTCGAGCGGGTTCGCCGGCGCGTTCGGCAACAAGGTCTCGCCCGTGACGATCGTGCGCGTCGGCATCCTCGCCGAGATCGTCGGTGTCGTCATCGTCGCGATCGGCATCACCCCCACCTCGGAGTGGTGGCAGATCGTGCCCGGCATCTTCATCTACGGCTTCGGCGTGGGCCTCGCGACCGCCCAGCTCACGAGCGTCGTGCTCAAGGATGTGCCGATCGACCAGTCGGGTCAGGGCTCGGGAACGCAGAGCACCTCGCGCCAGGTCGGCTCGGCTCTCGGCATCGCGATCCTCGGCACGATCCTGTTCTCGAGCCTCGGCACGAGCCTGCAGGCCAAGCTCGACGAGCGGCCTGAGATCCCCGCCGCCGTCGCGACCCAGATCGTGGATGCCGTCGTCGACTCCGCCGGCAGCGCGATCCCCGGCCTCGATGCCCAGAACGCGGATGTCGCCGCCGACGCCCGCCAGGCCTTCAGCGACGCGACGCGGCTCGGCGCGTTCAGCGCCGCCGGATTCCTCGCGCTCGGATTCCTCGCCACCCTACGCCTGCAGGGCACGGGTCGCCGCGAGGAGTCGCTGGAATCTGAAGCCACGTCGGAGAAGTAGCGCGGCTCGATCCGCGCGGGTGCCGCTGCCCCCGCAGACTTTCGCGAGATCGCCATTTTTGCGGGTGTTCGAGCGAGCACACCCGCAAAATCGGCGATCTCGGAGGTTCAAGGACCCGGGAGAGCGCCGGGCCCCTCGCTAGCGGCGCACGGCCTTCGCGGGCGCCTTCTCGTCGACGGGAGCCTTGCCTGAGGCGCGCAGCTCGCGGTAGTACTCCATGGCCTCGTCCTGCCGCGCCTTCTCGGCGCCGAGGGCGATCGGGGCGCCGATGAGCTCGGGAGTGAACTCGAACGCGGCCACCAACGGCAGGGCGTGCTCGCGCAGGCGCGGCAGCAGACGGTCGTCGATGTAGCTCGTCACGGCCTGCGCGCGCTGACCCGAGATGCGGCCGTGGATGAGGTACCACGCGGCGTGCTTCTCGATGAGCCCGAGCCCGAACAGGTCGCGCAACCAGGTGAGCACCTGCTTCGTGCCGTCGTCTTCGATGCGGTCGAGGGCATCCGTGAACGCCTCCCACTGCAGCAGCTCGCCGTGGGCGCGGGCCGCCTCGATGAGGGCGTTCTGGTTGCTGTTGAACAGCTGGGCGGCCTCCATCTTGGGCAGCTTGCTGGCGCCACGCAGACGACCGGCGATCTCGGCGACCATCGTCTCGACGCGGTCGGTGAGCAGCTGACGCTGCGAGTCGGTGTCGCGGATGTAGCCGACGCTGCGGGCCGTCGAGCCGAAGTCCACGACCGACTGCGCGAAGCGGCGCAGGCCCGTGCGGTTGATCGCGGCATCGCCGACCTGATCGGCGACATAGTGCGCGAGGGCCCCGGCATCCGCTCCCGCGAACTTCTTGGAGTAGTCGGTGAGCAGACGCTTGGCGACGAGCTGCAGCAGCACGTTGTTGTCGCCCTCGAAGGTCGCGTAGATGTCCATGTCGGCGCGCAGGCTCGTGAGGCGGTTCTCGGCGAGGAAGCCGTTGCCGCCGCAGGCCTCGCGGGCCTCCTGCAGGATGTCGAGAGCGTTCCAGGTCGACAGCGGCTTGAGCGCGGCCGCGAGGGTCTCGAGGTCCTGACGGTCGGCGTCGGTGTCGGCGGCTCCCGTGAAGACGTCGTGGAACTTCTCAAGGAACACCTCGTGCGCGAACGACATCGCGTAGGTCGTCGCGAGGCGCGGCAGCAGTCGGCGCTGGTGCCGCTGGTAGTCGAGGATGACCTCCTCCTCGGTGTCGCTCGCCGCCGTGAACTGGCGACGCTGCGAGGCGTACGACAGGGCGATCGTCAGCGCGAGCTTGGAGACGACGACCGAGGCGCCGTCGAGCGAGACGCGACCCTGCACGAGGGTTCCGAGCATCGTGAAGAACCGACGGCCGGGGCTCTCGATCGGGGACGAGTAGGTGCCGTCTTCGGCGACATCCCCGTAGCGGTTGAGCAGGTTCGTGCGCGGGATGCGCACGTGGGTGAAGTGCAGGCGGCCGTTGTCGATGCCGTTGAGACCGCCCTTGAGGCCGTCATCCTCGCCGCCGACACCGGAGAGGAAGTTCTTCTCCGCGTCGCGGATCGGCACGTAGAACGCGTGCACCCCGTGGTTGACGCCCTTCGTGATGAGCTGCGCGAAGACGACCGCGGCCTCGCCGTGCAGGGCGGCGTTGCCGAGGTAGTCCTTCCAGGCCGCGCGGAACGGCGTGTGGATGACGAACTCCTGCGTCGCCTCGTCGTAGGTCGCCGTCGTGCCGACCGCCGAGACATCCGAGCCGTGGCCGGTCTCGGTCATCGCGAAGGCTCCGGGGATCTCGAGGCTCATGATGCCGGGCAGCCAGGCGAGGTGGTGCGGCTCCGTGCCGAGGTGCATCACCGCGGCGCCGAAGAGGCCCCACTGCACGCCCGACTTGATCTGCAGCGACGGGTCGGCGAGGATCAGCTCCTCGAACTGGGCGATGTTGCCGCCCGCGTCCTCCAGGCCGCCGACGCTCTTCGGGAACGCCTTGTGCACGGCCTTGTCCTTGACGAGGATCGTGAGCTGCTCGAGCACGCGAGCGCGGTGGTCGGCCATCGAGAGTCCCGGAATGCGCTGCAACTCGGGGCGAGACACGAGCGCGCGCGAGGCGCGGCGTTCGGCGGCCCACCGGCCCATGAGCAGTTCGCCGAGCGAGGCGACGTCGATCGAGGCGACGGCGGCGTCGGACTCGGAGCGGTTCTCGGGCGCGCGGGAGGAACGGTCGGTGAGGGTCATGAATCCACGGTACGACCGGCCTTTCGGGGCGGCGAATTCTCCGTCGGGAGGCACCAAACGCTCACCGGGAGGCACCCGCCGCTCTTGGTGGTTTCGTTTAACCAGCGCGGTCGAACTTGTCGGATGCCGCACAGATTGCCCCCGCGAGAGCCCTCCCGGGCCCGGTCAGAAGGTCGACGTCAGGCCGCCGTCGACGATGATCGTCTGCCCGGTGAGGTAGGTGTTGTCGCGGGCCGAGAGCAGGGCGACCATCGGCGCCAGCTCGTGCGGCAGCGACCCTCGCCCGACCGGCAGCTTGCCGCTGTCCAGGTACGTCGCCCGGAACTCCGGGGTGTCGGTCTCGTCGGTTCCGTCGTCGAGCAGGCTCATGCGGGTGCGCACGAAGCCGGGCGCCACGGCGTTGACGAGGATGCCGTGGCGGGCCAGATCGAGGGAGGCCGACCGGGTCGCCGCCTCCAGCCCGGCCTTGGCCACGTCGTAGGCCAGCGAGGCGGGCTGGGCGAACCGGGCGTGCACGCTCGTGATGTTGACGATGCGCCCGAACCCTTGGGCGATCATGCTCGGGGTCGTCAGGCGCATGAGGTCGAGGGGCGCATCGAGGTTGACCGACCACACCGGGCGCCAGTCGTCGAAGCCCGAGTCGTGGATCGATCCGGTGCGGTAGATGCCGGCCACGTTCACGACGACGTCGATGCCGCCGAGTCGCTCGGTCGCCTCGGCCACCGCGCGCGCACGGTCGGCGGGGTCGCCCAGATCGGCCACCACGACCTCGGGCGCGGACTCGCGATCGATCCCGACGACGTGGTCGCCCCGGACTCGGAGGTGCTCGGCGATCGCGGCGCCGATGCCGTTCGAGGCCCCCGTCACGAGGGTGCGGAGGGCGGGGGTCTCGGTCACAGAGTCTCCTTCGTGAGGGTGGGGGGCACGAGCACGGCGGCGGCGAGCCACTCGATGGCGAGCTGGGTGGACCAGGTCAGCGACCCACCCGGGTCGAGCAGCACGGTGCCCTCGGCGATCGCGGTGCCCCGGCCATGAGGTGCCGAGGTCGGCTCGATACCGAGCGCGACGACGGCATTGCTCCACGGCGGCTCTTCTGAGCGGGCGAGCTCCTCCCACACGAGGGCGTGAGCGAGACCCTGCCACGTGACTGTCGCCGTGACGTGAGGGCCGTCGACCCGAATGCCCGGCGGCCTGACGTCCACAAGCGCCCCAACGCGAGCAGGAGTCTCCCGGTCGACGTGCGGCCAGTGGTCGGGCGCGAGCCCGGGCCACGGCCGGCGCTCCCCGTCGGGGCGACCCTCGTAGTCGAGCGGCGCGAGCACGGTGGCGTCGGGGGGAGTGATCGTGAGGGCCGCGTCATCCCGCACGATCGGAGCGAGCACGTCGCCGCCGAGGATGAGGTGCTCCGCGATCACGAGCGGTCGGGATGCGCTGCCCGCATTGCGCGCGACCGTCTCGACGCGCGCCCCGGAGTCGGTCAGCCGCCACGTGCGCGTCGCGCTGAGCCCGTGATCGTCACCCCACTCGAGAGTGATCGCATCGGGAGTGACCGCGACGATCGTCCACAGGGCCTGCGACGCGACCCCGTGGAAGCCCTGCGGCCACTCCGATGAGGGGTCGGACTCGCCGGCGCTCGGGAAACACAGCTGCCACCCGCCCCGCCAGCGGTCGACCCAGTCGCCCTCGCTGAGCGCCGGAGCCGGGTTCGCAGTCGACGGATGGGCCCGGTCGCGCCGCCAGGGTGTAGTCGCGAGAACCTCGCGGCCGCCCACCCGCAGCTCGGCCAGCACGCCGCCCTCCGCCGGGACGACCCGAGCCTCCACCCCGCCGCGCGCGAGACGGATGCCGTCGGTCAGGTCCATCGCCGTCAGCGCAGGGGCGCGCGGGTGCCGCGCAGCTCGAGCAGCGCCTTCGCGAGCGCGTTCTTGCCGTCGAGCACGACGTTGAGCATCGCGTCCGCGGCGGCCTCGCCGTTGCCCCGGTCGATCGCGCGG
>CALRZA010000069.1:0-7981 GCA_943372535.1 Auritidibacter sp. Marseille-P8566 | reverse complement strand
GCCCTCGATCAGGGGGACGAATCCGCCCCCGATCCCACTCGGGCTACGCGCAGCCGGCCGGTTTCGTCGAGGTCGGAGCGGAGGTCTGGGTGACGTACCAGACGAGACCCTCCGCGCCGCTCGCGGAGAGGCAGAAGGCGCCGATCGAGGCGGTCCCTACGCTGTCGTCGGTCACCGTGCTGCCGGTGTACCCGTAGCCGCTGAGAGTCGCGGCGTCGATCGACGCGGGAAAGCTCTCGTGGTCGGTGTAGTACGCGACGACGGCGATCTTGGCGTTGGCGAGGTCGGATTGGGCCGAACTCTGCATCGCCTGCGACTGCACCCCGATGTAGACCGGGATCGCGATCGCCGCGAGGATGCCGATGACGATCACGACGACGAGCAGCTCGACGAGCGTGAACCCTCGACTGCGGTGCTCGAGCCCCTCGGCCGTCACCCTCTCGTCCCTCACCGGATCGCCCTTCGCCCGCTACTGAACGACCGTGGCGATGCTGAAGATCGGCATGTAGAGCGCGATGATCATGCCGCCGATGACGACACCGAGGAACGCGATCAGCAGCGGCTCGATGAGCGACGTGAGCGCCTCGGTCGTCGCCTGCACCTCGGCGTCGTAGAAGTCGGAGATCTTGCCGAGCATGACCTCGAGCGAGCCCGAGTCCTCACCGACCGAGATCATCTGCACGACCATCGGCGGGAACACGGGCTCGTCGGCCAGGGGGCCGGCGATCGACCGGCCCTGACGCACCGAGTCGGCGACGCGCTTGGACGCCTCGGAGATCACCCAGTTGCCCGAGGTCTCACCGACGACGCTCAGCGCCTGAAGGATCGGAACACCGGCGCCGACCATGTTGGAGAGGTTGCGGGTGAACCGGGCGATCGCGATGCGCTTGAAGAGGGTGCCGAAGACCGGCAGTTTGAGCTTGATGGGGTCGACGACCCGGCGCACGGCATCCGTGTTCTTGTTGGCGCGCCACCAGACCGAGAAGCCGACGCCGACGACGAGCAGGACCGGCAGCAGCCAGACCATGTTCTCCGACAGGGTCACGAGGAACTGAGTGGGCGGCGGCAGCTGGCTGCCGAGTCCCTCGAACATCTCCTTGAAGATCGGCACGATGAAGAGCAGCATGATGACGACCGAGACGGCCGAGAGCAACAGCACCATCACGGGGTAGGCCATCGCCGACTTGATCGTCGAGCGTAGCTTGGCCTCCTTCTCGAAGTTGACCGCGACGGAGTCGAGGGCGGTGTCGAGGAATCCGCCGACCTCGCCTGCGCGCACCATGTTGATCATGATGGGCGGGAACTCAACGGGGTGGCGTGCGATCGCATCCGACAGCGACGATCCCGACTCGATGTCGGACACGACCTTGGTGAGGATGTCGGCGAGGTGCTTGTTCTGGGTCTGCTCGGAGAGGATCGACAACGCGCGCAGCAGCGACAGACCTGACGAGATCATCGTCGAGAGCTGGCGCGTCATGATCGCCAGATCCTTGAGGCCGACCGACTTGCCGAGACCGCCGATGGTGATCTCGCGGCGCAGCCCGGTGCCCGCCGCCGCCTCCTTGATCGCGACCGGGGTGAGTCCCATGCCGCCGAGGCGGGTGGCCGCAGCGCTCTCGCTCGGGGCGGTCAGCTTGCCCTTGATGAGCTTGCCCGACTGATTGCGCGAGGTGTACTCGAACGACTTGATGGCGGTGGACATCAGCGGGCCTCCTGGCCGGTCATGCTGAACGTGTCGAACGTGCTGTCGCGGTTGACATCGACGCGGGTGACCATGCGGTTGAGCGAGGTCACGTCGTGAGCCTTCTCGATCGCGGTCTGGTGGGTGATCGAGCCGGCGTTGACGAGCTCAGCGAGGTGCTGGTCGAGGGTGATCATGCCGAGCGAACGACCGGACTGCATGGCCGAGGCGACCTGGTAGGTCTTGCCCTCACGGATGAGGTTCGCGATCGCCGGGGTCATGACGAGCACCTCGGCCGCGACGACGCGGCCGGCGCCACCGGAGCGCTTGACCAGCGTCTGACAGACGATGCCCTGCAGCGTCGACGCGAGCTGCGTGCGCACCTGCGCCTGCTGGTGCGGCGGGTATACGTCGATGATGCGGTCGATCGTCTGTGCGGCATCCTGCGTGTGCAGGGTCGCGAAGACGAGGTGACCGGTCTCGGCGGCGGTGAGGGCGACCGAGATCGTCTCCAGGTCGCGCAGCTCGCCGACGAGGATCACATCGGGGTCTTGGCGCAGCACGTGCTTGAGGGCGGCCTCGAAGCTGTGGGTGTCGTAGCCGACCTCACGCTGGTTGATGAGCGACTTCTGGTTCGTGTGCAGGTACTCGATCGGGTCCTCGACCGTCATGATGTGGTCGGCGCGCGTGCGGTTGACCAGGTCGATGAGGGCGGCGAGGGTCGTCGACTTGCCCGACCCCGTCGGCCCGGTGACGAGCACGAGACCGCGCGGCAGCTGCGAGAACTGGCTGACCTTCTCGGGGATGCCCAACTCCTTGAGCTGCTTGATCTCGGTCGGGATGAGACGGAACGCGGCGCCGACGGCGTTGCGCTGCTGGTAGTAGTTCACGCGGAAGCGCGCGTTGGCCGAGAGCGTGAAGGCGAAGTCGAGCTCGAGGTCGCGCTCGTAAGCCGTGCGCTGCGCCTCGTTCATGATGCTGTAGAGCGCGGTCATGACCTTCGTGCGATCCCAGACGACATCGCCGACCGGGCGCAGGGAGCCGTCGACCCGCAGGAGCGGGGCCGAGTTCGCCGACACGTGGAGGTCGGAGCCCGACGTGATGAGCACCTCGCTGAGCGCGGCGATGAGGTCGGTGTCGGCTCCGAGGCGCGGCGTGGTGCGCACGGGGAACTCCACCGCGGGTGCCGCGGGCGGCGGAAAGACCGCTCCGGCGGCGGGTGCCGAGGGCGGCGGGAACGCCGCACCGGCGGGTGCCGCGGTCGGTGCGGGTGCGGCCGGCGCCGCCTGCGGAGGCATCGGCGCTGCGACGGGCGCGGTCGCGACGTCCACGTCGATGACGTGCACGTCGGCCGGGACCGAGGGCGGGCCGTAGTCCGAGAGCGACGGCGGCGCGAAGGCGCTCGCCGGGTGGCCGGGCGGCGGGAACGATGGCGGCTCGACGCGAGGCGGTTCGCCCCCGTTGACCGGAATCTCGTAGATCGGCTGGTTCACTAGGCCACCACTCTCATGATCTCTTCAATGGATGTCAGGCCCGAGCGAACCTTCGCCCAGCCGTCTTGACGCAACGTGATCATCCCCTGCTCGACCGCCGTCTTGGCGATCTCGGCGCTGGAGGCCCGAGCGACGGCGAGCCGCTCGATCTCCTCGGAGACGGTCATGACCTCGTGGAGCGCCAGGCGCCCTCGATAGCCGGTATTGGAACAACTGGCGCAGCCGCCCGCGCGGTAGAGCGGGGTCGGCTCCTCCCCCGGAGCGAAGCCGAGGCGCAGGGCCGAGAGCTGGGCGGGGTCGGGCGTGTAGGGCTCGCGGCACCGCTCGCACAGTCGGCGGGCGAGTCGCTGGGCGACGACGCAGTCGAGTGCGGACCCGACGAGGAAGGGCTCGATGCCCATCTCGGTCAGGCGGGTCACGGCGCTCGGGGCGTCGTTGGTGTGCAGGGTCGAGAGCACGAGGTGACCGGTCAGCGACGCCTCGATCGCGATCTGCGCGGTCTCGTGGTCGCGGATCTCACCGAGCAGTACGACGTCGGGGTCGGAGCGCAGGATGCTGCGCAGCGCGCTCGCGAACGTCAGGCCCGCCTTGGGGTTGACCTGCACCTGGTTGATGCCGGCCATGCGGTACTCGACCGGGTCCTCGACCGTGATGACGTTGATCTGCGGGCGCGCGACCGCATGCAGGGTCGTGTAGAGGGTCGTCGACTTTCCCGACCCTGTGGGACCGGTGACGAGGATCATGCCGTAGGGCTTGGAGTACGAGTGCTGATAGGCCTCGAGGTTGCGCGGCAGCATGGCGAGGTCGCTCATGCGCATGCCCGACGTCGCGTTGTCGAGGATTCGCATGACGACCTTCTCGCCCCACACCGTGGGCAGGGTCGCCACGCGCAGGTCGATCTTGCGACCACCGTGGCTCACCGACATGCGGCCGTCCTGCGGACGACGACGCTCGGCGATGTCGATGTCGGCCATGATCTTGAGACGCGAGATCACACCGTTCTGGATGTTCTTGGGGGCGCGCTGCATCTCGTGCATGACACCGTCGATGCGGTAGCGCACGCCCATGTCGTATTCGCCCGGCTCGATGTGGATGTCGGACGCGAGGTCCTGGATGCCTTGGCTGATGAGCAGGTTGACGAAGCGCACGATGGGTGCGTCGTCCTGCTTCGGTTCGGACGGGTCCTGGCGAGCCAGCTCGCCGGGGCCGGCCTGCTCCTGCAGCTCGGTGCTGAGGCTCGAGAGCTCGCCGTCGGCGCGGTGGAAGCGGTCGATGGCCGCGAGGAGATCGCTGCGCTCGGCGACGACGCACTTGACCTGCGCGCTCGAGATCGCCCGAACGTCGTCGACCGCGAAGACGTTGCCGGGGTCGACCATCGCGAGGATCAGGAATCCCGAGGAGAAGCCGATCGGCAGCACCTCGTAGCGACGGCACAGGGCGGCCGGCACGAGCGCGACCGCGGCATGGTCGACCGGATAGTCCAGAAGCTCGACGAACGGCAGCCCGTTCTGGGCGGCCCGAGCCGAGGCGATCTGGGACTCGGAGAGCACGCCGCGCGAGATGAGCTCGCGGAAGGTGGCCTCCTCCTGAACGCGTCCGGAGGCGATCGAATCGAGGGACTCGATGGGCATGACCCCTCGAAGAATCAGGATCTCCGTCAACGACGCCATACGCACACCTCCCCCAGGTATCAGCGAATACCAACGGTATGGGGGTACAGCGGGGGGCAACAGTCCCGCAAACAGGGGGACACGCTAGTGCGGGTCGGACAACCTGTCGAGTTCGCGCAGGCCGCGCTCGAGTTCGAGGCCGACGTAGCGATCGAGCTTGGGGGCGACGCACTCGTGGAGCACATCGAGCAGGTCGTCGGCGTGGTCGACGAGGGCAGCGCTCACGAGCTCCTCGGCGCAGCGGTGGTCGCCCGACGGGCAGCCCGACTCCTCCTCGGCGATGGACGCGCTCACCTGAGCGATCGTCGCCTGAAGCTCAGCATTCAGGCGGTGGATCAGGTCGTGGGGCCACGCCGTCACGTCGATCGCGGAGGCGACCAGGGACGACCGGCACGGGGCGCAGGTGCCGTCGGTCAGCGCGCCGGGGGCTTCCCAGAGCGCGACGGCGCCGTACCACTGGGTGAGGATGGTGCCCAGCAGATCGTCGATCGCACGCGAGTTCATGACGCCTTTTCCTGGTCGGGTAGCACAGGGGGTGTTCGCATCGTGGCAGGGTGCGGCAGCGGGCGGCAGTCGTCGCATCCGCTGACACCCGTTTGGGGGTCAACGACACGGTCTGTCGATCCGTGGCATATTTCTTGGGAGGAGGACTCGTGACAGGCCGAAACGACCGCGGTGGCGACCGCCCCATCCGCCTTGCCCACGTGGATGACCACGAGACGGTGCAGCTCGGGTTCTCGTCGCTCATCGCGAGCGCCCCCGACCTCGACCTCGTGGTGAGCGCCGCGACGATCGACCCGATCCTGCCCCTGCTCGACGGGATCGACCTCGTCGTGCTCGACATCCGCCTGAGCGACGGCTCGACGGTGACCCACAACCTCACCGAGTTGACCGAGCGCGGCGCCCGGGTGCTCGCCTTCACGGCGGCCGACAACCCGGCCGCCCTGCGCGCCGCGTCGCGCGCGGGCGTTCTCGGCATCGTGCGCAAGACCGAGACGCGCGACGTGATCCTCGACGCGATCCGCAGCGCGGCGGCGGGCGCGACCGTCGCCACGACCGAGTGGGCGGCCGCCTTGGATGCCGATCCCCTGCTCGCCTCAGCGGGCCTCAGCCCCAAGGAGCGCGAGGTGCTCGCCCACTATGCGTCAGGAGACAAGTCGGTGACCGTCGCCCACCGCGCGAATCTCTCGGCGAGCACCGTCGCGGAGTACGTGCGGCGCATCCGCTACAAGTACGCGATGGCCGGACGACCGGCGCACACCAAGGTCGACCTCTACAAGCGCGCCGTCGAGGACGGCATCCTCCCCTCCCCCGATGCGTAGGCTCAGCGCGCTGCGGCAGCCCGCGGCGGGGGCCGAGACCGCGGTCATCCGGGCGATCACCATGATCTGGGGCGCCGCGACCCTCGCCTTCCTCGGGATCTCGATCACGCCGATCATCGCCGCCGGCCCCTATCTCAACCTCGTCTTCGAGACCATCGCGGTCGTCGTGATCTTCGGCACCCCGATCGTCGGCGGGTTCGCCGCCCCGATGTTGAGCCGGCGCTCTCTGCGTCGCCTGCACGGCGCCTACGCCGTCGCCTATCTCGTGCTCGTGCTGGGGTGGGTGGTCGCCCTCGACGGGCGAGAACTGCCGTCGACGATCGCCCCCTGGATCGTCGAGATCACGGCGCTCGCGACGGTGCCCGCCGCGCTCGCCTGGCGACCGGCGCTCGCATGGACTTACCTCGTCGTCAACGCCGCCCTCATCGCCCCGGTGCGCTTCTACTCGTCGGAGATGGTCGACGTCATCACTCCGCTGCAGTTCGCCTTCTTCACGCTGACCTACACCGCCATCTTCTCGGTCGTGGCCGATGCCGCGGTGCGCAACGCTCGGGCGCTCGACGCGGTGACCCGTCAGACTCACGACGCCGCCGCGCGGGCGGCGGCCGCCACCGCGGTGCGGCAGGAGCAGGCGCGACTCGACGCGCTCATCCACGATGCCGTGATGGGCACCCTCTACTACGCGTCGCGAGGGGATGAAGCCCTCGACCCCGCCGTGCGCCGTCAGGCGGTCGCCGCGTTGGCCACCCTCGAGGATCTGCGGGCGCGCTCCGACGACGGCGGTGAGGACGTGACCCCCGCGGCGTTCAGCAGCCGCATCCGCTCGGTCGCCCTCGACGCCGGGCCGGGCCTGCGCGTGGAGGTGAGCGATCGCCGCACCGATCCCGTGCCCGGGGTCGTCGCCGCCGCCTTCGCGGAGGCGACCGCGGAGGCCGTGCGCAACAGCATCCAGCACTCCCGGTCGTCGACGGACGGGCGGGTGCTCGTCGAGCTCACCAACCGCCGCATCCTCGTGACGATCGAGGATGACGGCGTCGGCTTCGACCCCCGCGCGGTCGCACCCGACCGCCTCGGCATCACCGTGAGCATGAGGGGACGACTCGAGGCGATCCCGGGCGGCGGCGTGCGCGTGGAGTCGCAGCCCGGTCGCGGCACCCGGGTGCTGCTGGAGTGGGTGGCCCGATGAGCGAGACGTCCCGCATGGTCCCGATCACCGGCCGCGGCGCCCAGGTGCTCGTCTGGCTCTACTGGGCGACGATGGCGATCCTCGCCCTCTGGGATCTCGACGCGGTGCGCACCCCCGGCCCGACCGTCGCCTCGCTCGCCCTCTTCGCCCTGATGTGCGCCGTCGCGACCCTGGACCGCGGGTCGCCGCTGCGCGCGTCGGCCGCCTGGATCGTCACGCTGGGGTGGCCGGTGATCACCCTCGCCATCTCCTGGAACCTGCTCACCTACGGCGGGTACGCCCAGTGGTATCTCGGGGCCGCGACGACGTGCGCGTTCTATCTCGCCCTGCGCGGTCGGCTCGGGTTCGCGTGGCTCACGTTCGCGCTCGTCTCGGCCGTCGTCGTGGCGTGGGCGGGCCGCACCGGACTCGGCGTGCCGACCGCGCTCGTGCTCATGGGCAAGCAAGCTCCCATCCTGCTGGTCGGCACGCTCTTCTCCCTCGGCATCGACCGCACCGCCACGACGATCACGCGGCTGATGTCCGTCGAAGCGGGCCGAGCTACGACCGAGGCGGCCGCGCTCGCGACCGCCGTCGAGCGCCGTCGGCGACTCGCCGAACTCGACGCCCTCGCGACCCCTCTGCTGCGC
>CALRZA010000068.1:0-8009 GCA_943372535.1 Auritidibacter sp. Marseille-P8566 | reverse complement strand
AGTCGCCACGTGACTCCCGCCGCGGCGCCGGCTTCGGTGAGCAGTTCGATCACGACCGAGCGGTAGATCTCGTACTGCTCCTTGGCGAGATGGTCGAGTCCGGGGGTGCGCAGCGCGTACTGCACGAGCTCCTGCATCGCGAGCTCGTGGTCGGGATCCGCGGTGACGTACTGCAGGTACGCGGTCAGGCCCGCGTGCAGCGACTCGCGGATGTCGTCGCCCGGTCGCAAGGCGGCGAACGCGCTCACCGCCTCGGCCCCGACCACGTGAGTGACGAGCTCGCGCATGAGCGCGTCGCGCGACGGGAACGCATAGTGGAAGCTCGCGAGCGCCATGCCCGCCTCGGCCACGATCGCTCGGGTCGTGGCGGCGGAGACGCCCTCGCGCGCGATCACCCGCAGGGCGGCCTCAACGAGCAGAACGCGGCGTTGCTCGGCAGCAATTCGGGACACAGGGGCAACCTCTCGCGCCCGGTCGGGTGGCGCTGTGGGTCAACTGTCCCAGACGGACGACCCGAAAGGCAAGGGCTACTGCCAGGCGTCGGCGGGTGCGGTGACAACCGGCACGGGCACATAGGACCAGTGCTTGCCGTTGTTGTAGTGTCCGGATGCCCAGGGCGAGGCCCAGATGGCGGCCTCGGTGACCTCGGTGGGGGCATCCGCGCGGAAGGCCGCGACGATGTCGCGGTAGCCGGGGTTGCTCAGCAGGGCCTCCGCGGCGTTCTCGGCGGCGAGCACGAGCGAGTCGTAGCTGCCGAGTCCACCGCCACCACCCGAACCCCAGCCGTTGTTGAGGGGGTTGTTGCGGTTCCACCAGCTGTCGACGTAGTTCTCCTGGCGCATCCAGCGCGTGAAGACCGTGACGTTGTTCTCGGTGATCGGGAAGCCCGCGAGCAGCAGCACGAGCTTGGCGAAGTCGTGGTTGGTGCCGCCCTCGACGTAGGTGCGGATGCCGGCGGTCGCCGCGAAGGTGTCGCGAGGCAGGGCCGCGCTCGCCACGGCCGGGGAGACGGCGAGCGTCTGCGCATTCTCGGCGAGGTAGAGCTCGAACAGCTGGGACTCCGACGGCATCGGCGGCGGCGCGAGGGCGGTCGTCGAGACGAAGGCGAAGGCGACGGCCATGGCTCCGACGGTCAGATACTCTCGACGCTTGCGCGGCGGTCCCGGGTGACGGGACGCGGTGCGCAGCGATTCGAAGAAGTTCGTCATAGGTCGTGGGGGCCGCGAATCGCCGTTCGGCGCAATCCGGTCCGCGGGCCACGGTACCAGCGGAGGGCTGGGATGCGGCTGGGAGTGTCGTGCGCTCGGCCTAGTCTCGATCGCATGGACCTCGTTCTCATCCCCGGATTCTGGCTCGACGGCGACTCGTGGCACGCGGTCGCTGCTCCCCTGCGGGCGGCCGGGCACACCGTTCACGCCCTGACGCTTCCAGGCAAGGAGTCGGCCGCCGCCGACCGCTCGGGAGTCACCTTGCAGGACCATGTGGATGCCGTAGTCGCCGTCGTCGACTCCCTCGCGCCCGGTGTCGTGCTCGTCGGTCACTCCGGCGGCGGCGCGATCGCGCACGCCGTCGTCGACGCCCGCCCGCAGCGGATCTCCCGAGTCGTCTACGTCGACAGCGGACCACTCGGCGATGGCGGCGTCATCAACGACGCGCTTCCGGTGATCGGCGACGAGATCCCGCTTCCCGACTGGTCGGTCTTCGACGACGAGGATCTCGTCGGACTCGATGACGCTTTGCGACAGCGATTCCGGGAGATCGCGATCCCCGAGCCGGCCGGGGTCGCGACGAGTCCCCAGGTGCTTCGCGACGAGCGTCGCTACGACGTGCCGGTCACGGTGGTCTGCTGCGAGTTCCCGGCCGAGATGTTCCAGAGCTGGGTCGCGGCGGGAGCGCCGCCCGTTGCCGAGCTGGCGCGCATCCGCTCGGTGCAGTGGGTCGATCTGCCGACCGGCCACTGGCCGCAGTTGACCCGACCCGACGACCTCGCGGCCGTGATCCTCGCCGCGGTGTGATCGCCGCGAGAGTCGACGGTTAGGCCCGGGCGAGCCTCAGGCACAGCACGGTCGTGACGGCACGGATGCCGAGAGCGGCGACCGCGATCACCACGAAGCCGATCAGGCCGGCCTGAGCCTTCGTGAGCAGCTCGACGACGTCAAAGAAGGCGAAGAAGAGGCAGAACACGAGCCCGAGGATCGCGACGAGTCGCGTCGGACGCGCGATCAGCAGACTCGTCATGATGAGCGACGCAAGCACCATCGCCGCGAGGCTGAACGGCGAGTCGACGAGCAGCTGCAGCGGCGCCACGGTGGGGGCATCCGCCGGGAAGACGATCGGGAGCGGGTGCCCCTCGATGGCGATCCCCATGACGATGAGCAGGGCCGGTGCCGAGACGAGGAGACCCGCGAGGGTGCCGATCGACTTGCGTCGCTGGGGGCTTAGCCCCGGGGGTCGCGTCTCGGCGGTCAGGCTGCTCACCCCGACATGATATATCGGGCGGATGCTCGACACTGGGCACTCCGCGGAGGCGGAGGCGCCCCAGTGCGGGGGTGTCGCGCGGGCCGCTCGCTGGTGCCCCGGCAGGGACTCGAACCCTGACTCGGACGAATTTAAGCCGTCCGTGTCTGGGGAGAGCCGGGGACATCGCTGGACATCCGGGGAACTCGTAGGCACGGACTCCGCGGGACAACGAGGGCTATCGGCGGCTATCTGCGGCCACCCCGAAACTCGGAGGGGTAATGGGGAGGGGTTGCTCAAGCATTGGGCCGGATTCGCAGTGCGCCGGGATGCTTCTCCACGTACGCATCGATCTCGGCTTCAATGAGATCGAGCACGGTGTCGAGGCCGGTGACGCGCTCGGCGACCTCCCTGCCGGGCGAGGCTGCAATGTAGCCGTCGCCGCTCCCATTGGTGATGAAGCCGTATATGCCCACACCATCGAGATAGGTGTCGGTGAGGTCACGTGCTTGGTCCACCATGTAGCGAAGCTCGGAGAGCGTCTGTAAGCGGCCAGCCCAGATCGCGTAGACCTTGGGAGCCGCGCCCTTTCGCCACTGATCCCAGTTCCGAATCTTCGGGTCGTCCTTCGACTGGAACAACTTGAGGTCGGTCGCCTGGAACTTGAGTTCCTTCCGGCGATTGGTCCAGTCGTTCCGGATAGGCCGCGCCTTGCCGGTGCCCTCGGGCGGTGCGCCGGTGATCTTCGACTCGCAGCAGACGATTGGGTCGAGCGCCACCCCGTGGTCGGGTGCAGGCCAAGCGATGTCGATCTGATGCAACTGCGAGTAGCCCTGCACCTTGCCGCGAGGGGCCAGAGTGCTCAAGGTCTTGTTGCTAAGGATGAGCGACAACACGTCTGAGAAGCGGTCGCCCTTGCCGCGATACATTCCCGCAGCCAGCGCGTCATCCGAGAACTTGTCTGCGTCCTTTCGGCGAGGTGCGCGCGGGATAACCTGCTGAGTTCGATGGGCGTCCACGGACCAAAGCCACGCAAGAAAGTCCGACTCAACGTCACGGAAGCGCTTGATGTTCTCGTTCTGGATCCGGTCGGACAATGCAATAAACAGGTCGCCCGGATTGCCGACCAGTTCCTCTAGGCGGCGCTGATCGACCGGGTCTGCGGACTGAGCCATTCATTCATTCTGCACGACGCAGGCGACGTTCTCTCATTGTGCGCGCCGCCCCGAGCAACTGACTGATGTCCTCCGGCGCGAGGCCCGACCCAACTCCAAGCACTGCTACGTCAACGCGCTTCGCCACCTCAGTCCAGCGGCCACTCTGAAGTTGTTTGTCCAGCGTCGCCTTGTGAGGCTTTAGCTCTGCCCACGCGCGTTCCATGACTTCGACCGTGGGCAGGGGCAGGGAGGCCGCTTCGCGAGGTTCCATCTTCAAGATGCCACCGCCATAGGACCGCCCGTTGACCTCTGCCCCGAGCATCGTCACTGAGTTAAGGCACATGAACGGCAGGGCTTCGGCAGCGATCTTTGGCGCGCCTTGTCGGAGGGCGACGCCGTGCATCGAGTTCAGGAAGGCGACCTTCGCCTTATTGGAGATCAGGCGCGGGTAGTTGTGGCTCATGTAGGTGAAGAACAGGTCGGGCGTAGCCGACACAGGCGGTCGCCACCACGGCGAACGGATCTGGCACTTGTATGCCTGATCCACGCCGAGCGACTCTCCAAGGTCGGTGTACTGGATTCTGCCCGGAGTTGAGTCGTCCGCATCGGGATGCAGGAGCCAGACGCGCTCCCCCGCCTCGCGCAGGTCGTCCCATTGCTTCGTCGTGAAGGTCGCGCCGCGCAGGTGGCGGGTGCCGGGCGGGCTGATCCTGATGAGCTGCGAGTCCTCGAATCCATACTGCTCGCGGGTGGCCTCGGTGATCGCGAAAAACTTGTTGGCTCCAGTCACCGAGCCGAGGACGGGCGACCCGTACTCACCAAGCGTGGTGAAGCTCCTCGC
The DNA here is from genome assembly GCA_943372535.1 of Auritidibacter sp. Marseille-P8566. Classification (GTDB taxonomy): domain Bacteria; phylum Actinomycetota; class Actinomycetes; order Actinomycetales; family Microbacteriaceae; genus Rhodoglobus. The sequence goes on along the minus strand of CALRZA010000068.1, from coordinate 3,554 downwards.
GATGACTTCGCGATAGAGACCGCGCTGGGCGCTCGGGACGAGCATGTCGGTCCACTTGCCGCTGGCAGAGGGCGTGACGTTGAGCTGGCCCGAGGGAGTGATCTGGGCGAGGTCTTCGGCGTCGTCGACGTGCCACAGCGCGAACGAGTCGCAGCCGCCGTTGCCCTCGGCGAGCAGCAGCACAACATCGGCGAGGGCGTCCTCGAACTGCAAGTGTTCGAACACAACGAGGTTGACCTGCCCGAACCGTTTGCGCAGCCATGTTCTGATCGGCTCGGCGTAGCCGACCGTCAACAGCTCGGCGGGCAGGACCATCGCCAGCCTTCCGTCGGGCTTGAGGAAGCCCGCAGCGTGCGCCAGGCTCGCTGCCCAGGATGAAGCCAGACCGCTGAGGCGCACGCCCTGCTTGAACGCAGCCTCAACCGACATCCTGCGCGAGTCGCCGACGTGCTCTTGGTACCGAATGAAAGGCGGGTTGCCCACAACAGCGTCCATGAAGGGCAGCGGCGCGTCCGGCATGTCCGGGGTGGGCACCGCGAAGAAGTCGGACGCGATCAGGTGGGCATCGAGATTCTCGACTTCGAGCAGACGCATCGCCTCGTCCAGCGACTCGCGGTGCAGGTCAACGCCAAACACCAGCTCGTCTAGGTCGCTGACCTGACGACCGAGCGCTTTGAGCTGCTGACCTGCAGCTTGGAGGAAGACACCGTCTCCGCAGGTCGGGTCGAGAACCTTCGCGTCCAGCTCTCCCTGGAGTGCCCAGCCGACGAGATAGTCAGCGATCGCGGGCGGCGTGAAGAACGCGCCTCGGGCTTTGCGCAGCTCTGCACTATCGCCCGACAGAAACGCCATACCCCGATAGTAGAGGGGCGAACAGACATTCGAAAAAGGCCACGCAGGACATTCTTGAACCGTCTCCGTCAGACTCTGCCGATCTCTGGTAGTTCGACCTCGGCTACCCGCAGCTCGGCGAGGCGTCCTATCCCCACGATCACCTCGAGGTCGTGGCCCCGCAGGTAAACAAGCGGGTAGGCGAGGTCCAGATCCTTTGGTTGCTTGCGCGGATCATCAGTTGCCTCACCTATGCAAAAAACGTCAGCATACCGCCCTGCAAGGTTCGCTCACCACAGAGATGCTGGACCTATCTCACTACTCGTTAAGTACCGTCAGCTCACACCACTCAGAGACGACCTAGGCGAGGCATCCAAAGGTCCAGCCTACGCGACTTGAGGACATTTTTTTTGTGCTTTTTTGTGCGACGACAACCGATATGGAAGTGCACACTCCTGCTGCTGCGAGGAGGGCAAGATTCGTCTGCGAAAAATCGGCAATGAGGGCCGGAAGACCCGCGAACACCATCGCGACGCCTGAAAGCGTCGAGCTGAGTATCACGCGGATCATGGCTCCAGAGTACCGTTCATCGGGCAATTCAGCGATGCCCCAAGGTTCGGCCCCCGAGCACAGAGCACCACCATACGAGCCTCGGAGCTGACGGTGCAGACCGTTGTGCTGGACGAAGGTGCCACTGTCATCGCTGTCGCTGCGATGCGGAGGATCGGCACCTCCAGCTAACTTTGGTGTGTGGACCCGACCAACATCCTCAACATTGGCCTTTTGCTGGTGACCGCAATCGGGGTCGCTGTAGCCGGAGTGCAAGTTCGTGAAGCCCGCAGCGCCCGGGACGAGGCCAACACCGCGCGGGACGAGGCGAAGGACTACGAGGCGCGCGCAGTGAAGGCGTCCGAGGTTTCCGCCGGAGCAGCTCAGCGCTCGGCATCCTCTCTCGAAGAGGCGCAGGCAATTGCGACCGCGCAAGACGCTCGGTCTCGCGAGCTGTCCGACGTTGCTTGGGAGTGGCGCTGGGATACTGGGGGCAATAGCGACTTTGTCATTATCCAGAACATAGGCAAGGGCGCTGCTAAGCAGGTTGTTGCGCAGTTCATCATCGATACCAGCACCGAGGCGAACGATCCTCCGTTGGAGGTCGAAGGTCGCGGAGAGCTCCGCCTGCACTTTCCGCTGCTCGCTGATCGACGGGCGTTCGCAGAGGAAGCGAGGCGCACGTCGACTGAATGGGCGATCGCACAGCGATTTGCAGCAGACACTCCGTTCCCTCCAGACAAGACCGCGCGGGTGCGTCTCCGCGTCACTTGGCTCACTCCAATGGGGACGCCGAAGGACTACGACAGCGGCTATGCCGACGTCTCGCTGGTGCACAACGCACACTGACGACTCCGAGGGGTTCCCGAGGGGGACTGCCGCCCAGCTCGGACATATAGACGGGCCCGGGCCTGCGAGAGATCGCAGGGATCCCGGGCCTTTTCCGCGTGCCCCGGCAGGGACTCGACTCCCCTACTGAGCCGCATCCCCGTCGCGATGCGACGCGGCTGACTGCTCAGCGGGGGCCCACGAAGAGTTCTCGCGGCCTGCCAGCGCACGAGAGAACGCGCCTCCGAGCGGCCCGCTCACTCGTGCCCCGGCAGGGACTCGAACCCTGACTCGGACGATTTTAAGTCGTCTGCCTCTGCCAATTGGGCTACCGGGGCGGTGCGGCCAGTTTGCCACGGGATGCGGTGGCCGCGGCATCCACTGACCCGCGGAAACGACGAATGCCCGGCCGGAGCCGGGCATTCGTGACGCGTGAGGCTACGCCTTGGGGCGCGAGGCGAACTCCTCGAAGGCGGCGCGCGGCGTGGTGCGCGCCTCGATGCCGACGAGGTCGCGGCGGAAGAGGAAGTTGAGGATCCAGTTGCCGAAGACGCGCACCTTGCGCTCCCACATCGGGATCGCGAGGCCGTGGTAGCCGCGGTGCATGACCCAGGCGAGGAAACCCGTGACGGCGAAGCCGCCCGACTGGAACGCCCCGTTGTAGAGGCCGAGACCGGCGACCGCGCCGAGGTTCTTGTGGAAGTAGTCCTTGGGCGCCTCGTCACGCAGCACGGCGACGATGTTCTTGGCCATGAGCTTGCCCTGGCGTACCGCGTGCTGGGCGTTGGGGACGCAGAAGCCGCCCACTCCCCCACCGGTGAGGTCGGGAGCCGCGGTCACGTCGCCGGCGCCCCAGGCACCCTCGACAACTCCGTCGTCGTTGATGACGCGCAAGTCGGCCTGCACGCGCAGGCGACCGCGCTCCTCGACGGGCAGGTCGGTGCCGCGCAGCATCGGGTTGGCCATGACGCCCGCGGTCCAGATGATGAGGTCGGACTCGAAGGTCTCGCCCGTCGAGAGCTCGATCTTGCCGCCGACCGCGGAGGTGAGCTGGGTGTCGAGGTGGATCTTGGCGCCGCGCTGGTCGAGCGACTTGATGACCCAGAGGCTCGTCTTGAGCGACACCTCGGGCATGATGCGGCCCATCGCCTCGATGAGGTGGAAGTGGGTGTCTTCGAAGGAGAGGGTCGGGTAGGTGCCGACGAGCGACGACGCGAAGCTGCGCAGCTCGGCGAAGGTCTCGATGCCCGCGAAGCCGCCGCCGACGACGACGACGGTGAGCAGGCGGTCGCGCTCGGGGCCGGCGGGAAGCGTGGAGGCACGCTCGAAGTTGGTGACGAGGCGGT
>CALRZA010000067.1:0-8054 GCA_943372535.1 Auritidibacter sp. Marseille-P8566 | reverse complement strand
GAGAGGCGGTGCACCGCTGTCACCTCGTCGGTGATGCCGAAGCTGATGATGCGCTCGGGGAGCACCCGGATGATCGGCCCTTGGGGGGAGTCGGCGATGGCTTCGCCCCGGCCGCGGATCTCGACGCACCGGGGTCGCCACGGCTGCACCGACGCGAGGTCGTCGACGACGAACGCGACCCGCCCGTTGTCGACGACGTTTTTGAACTTGCGGCTCTGGTCCATGCGGTAGCCGCCGATGTCGATCGAGTCGAACTCGGGGTTGTAGCGGAATCCCACCGGACTCACCTGCAGGGTTCCGTCGGGCTGGACGGTGGCGAGGCGTCCGAGGGGCTGGCCGGCGAGGTACTCGAGCTCGGGCTGGGTGAAGGCGGACATCGGCGATCCTCTCAGGCGGGATGCCCTCTAGCCTGCCACGCTCGCCCGGGCGGGCTCCCTCACCGAGCCCCCGCAGCTAGTCTCGCGCCGCACGCTCGGCGTCGAAGGCCTCGGCGATCGGTACGCGCCGGAAGCCCTTCACGACGAGGTAGAGGCCGAGCGAGAACTCCCAGACGGCGATCGGCAGCGCGGCAAGGCCCGCAATCGGCGAGAACTGCGGCCAGACTCCGAACAGGGTCGCCAGGGTCGACACGAGCAGCAGCGGTGCGCCGATCAGGCCGATGATCGGCAGGACGCGCGGCACGAGTCGCGACCGATAGAGCAGCGTGCCGAGCAGCACGGCGTTGATCACGGGGGTGAGCGCCTGGCCGAGTTGGAGCCACCGGTGCAGGCCGGTGAGCGCCTGCTCGGTGATGAGGGCGTCCGTACCGAGGTCGGCCTGACGCAGGCTGACGAGGGTGAGCAACGCGGCGACGCCCGCGAAGATCGTGCCGGCCTCGAAGACGCGGGCGCCGACGAACCCGAGGGCCACCGACTCGCCCTGGCGCTTGATCACGGGGTAGAGCGCGACGGCGGTGCCGATGCAGGCGAGGGCGACGATGATCTCGAGCAGCCCACCGACGATGATCGGCAGGTCGGGTCCGTCCCCGGTGATGAACCCCGGTTGACGGATTCCCGCATAGAGAACGCCGATCGGGATCGACGAGAAGGTGATCAGGTACAGGATGCCGCCGGCGAGCGCGTGCGCGCGTGACGGTCGCAAGGGGGCGGTGGGCGAGGTGGTGGACATGGGTTCTCCGGTTCGGTGTGGTGGGGACTATTCGGCGATGACCAGGACGACGGCGCCGCGTTTGCGGCCCGCGTCGACCCGTCGATGGGCCTCGACGATGTCGTCGCGGGAGTAGGTGCCCTCGATCACGGCACGCAGGTCGCCGCTCTCGGCGAGCCGGGCAACCTCGGCGAGGTCGGTGGCCAGCAGGGGGCCCGGTGCCGCGATCGCGCGGATGCCGCGGCGGCGACCGCCCGGGGCCGGCGAGAGCAGGGCTCGCAGATCGGCGACGACGAGGCCGAGCCGCCCGCCGGGGGCGAGGATGCCCGCGACCCGCCGATAGCCCGCCGTGCCGGCGCAGTCGAGGATCACGTCGTACCGCTCGTCCTGGGCCGCGATGTCGACGGAGGCGTAGTCGATGGCTCGCTCAGCGCCGAGCGAGGTGATGAGCGGCAGGTTCGCGGCACTCGCGACCCCCGTGACGCGCGCCCCCGCCGCGACGGCGAGCTGCACGGCGGCACTCCCGACGGCTCCCGACGCTCCGTTCACGAGCACGCGGTCTCCGGTCGTCACCTCGAGTTGGCGCAGGTACGCGCGCGCCGTGATGCCCCCGAAGACGAGGGCCGCCGCCTCGGGGAACGTCAGGTGCGGGGGCTTGGCCGCGATGGCGCCAGATGCCGGCATGACGACGTACTCGGCGTGGCCGCCGTAGGCGGCTCCGAGCATGGCGATGACCTCGTCGCCGGGGCGAAACACCGTGACCTCGGCCCCGACGGCATCGATGATGCCCGCGGCATCCATGCCCAGAATCGGCCTCGCCGGGCGTCGCCACCCGAGTGTCAAGCGGGCCAAGAGCCTCAGGTTGCGGGGCACGTCGAAGGCGCGGCCGCGGTGGTCGGCGGTGCTGACGGTGCTCGCCATGACGCGGATGCGCACCTCGCGCGGGCCCGGCTCGGGGCGGGGGACGACCTCGACGGCGACGACCGCGGGGCCGCCGAATCGGCGGTAGACGGCGGCGCGCATGGTGGTGACGGGCATGGTGCTCCTTGAAAGGTGTACGGCGTACACTCTGCGGACACCATAAGGTGTACCGCGTATACCTGTCAAGTCGCTACGCTGGAACGGTGAGCGACGAGACCCCCGAGCGGCGCCCCCGACTGAACCGGGAGCGCGTGCTCGCGCGCGCGGTCGAACTCGCCGACGAGATCGGCGTGGATGCCCTCACCATGCGTCGCCTCGCCCACGAGTTCGACGTGGTGCCGATGGCCCTCTACAAGCACGTCGCGAACAAAGAGGACCTGCTCGAGGGCATGGTCGACACGATCATCGCCGAGATCCCGCCCGGGGTGGCGGGGCTCGCCTGGCGGGAGGCGGTGACGCAGCGCATCCATGCCGCTCGCCGGGCGCTCCAGCGGCACCCGTGGTCGCGCGCGGTCATCGAGTCGCGAACGACCAAGACGATGGCGGTTCTCGACTACCTCGAGTCGTTCACCGCGATCTTCCTCGGCGCGGGGTTCAGCGCCGACCTCACCCACCACGCGCTGCACGCGATCGGCGGGCGCGTGTGGGGGTTCACCCAGGAGTTGTTCGACGACTCGTCGACCGAGGCGCCCGCACTGCCACCCGAAGTGCAGGCGGCGCAGTTCGAGGCGATGGCGCAGCGCTACCCGAGCATCCTCGCGGTCGCGACCGCGTCACCCCACGACGAGACCACGATCGTGGGTCGCGGCTGCGACGACGAATTCGAGTTCGACTTCGCGCTCGACCTGCTGCTCGACGGCATCGAGAAGCGGCGAGCCGACGGGTGGACGTCGGCTCGCCGCTGAATGGTTCGCTAGGCGGCGACGCCCGCGAGCAGACCCTCGAGACGCTCGTAGCTCGTCTCCATGCCCCCGGTCATGCCGGTCGCGAGGATCGCGTCGCGCTGCTCGGCGTTTGCGTAGGTGATGACCAACGAGAGCAGAGTGCCCCCCGCGATCGGGGTGAGCGTCAGCTCGTTGCGCGTCGCCGGCGCATCCAGTCCGATCATCGCCTCGGTCGTGACCGCACGGTACGGCGCGTGGCTCTCGAGTAGCTCGCCCGTGAAGCCGAAGCCGTCGCCGCCACCCTCGGGCTCCCACACGTAGCGATAGCTGTCGCCAACGGTCGCGGCGATCTCGCAGACCGGCATCGTCCAGCCGTCGGGCCCGAGCAGCCACCGCTTCATGAGGTCGGCGTCGTGGTGCGCGCGCCAGACCTGGTCGACGGTGCCGCGGATGACGCGGCTCACCCGCACCTGCGTGTCGCTGAGGATCTGCGCCTCGGTCCCCCGGCCCGCGGCGAACGCGGACAGATCGGCGAGCACGCCGTCGATCTGGGCCATCGCCTGCGAGGTCCCCTCCATGACGCCCATCGCGACGACCTGTTCCAGCTGCTCGAGGGTATCGAAGCGCGAGACTGTCGTGAGGCGCGAGCCCGTCGCGGTCGCCTCGAAGACCATGCTCATGCGCATCGTCGGCAGCTCGGTGTTCGGCGCCCCGGTCTCGTCGGCGAAGCCGTCGAGCACCTCGAATGAGTGGGGCGCGTCGACGTGGGTCCACTCCCAGTAGCCGTAGTGCGTGTCGCCCTCCGGCCCGGTCATGCGGTAGACGCTGCGTCCGCCCACGGCGGCGTCGTGCCGCAGGAACTGCGACGGGTACTGGGGCGGTCCCCAGAACCGCTCGAGCTGGCGGGGATCCATGTAGGCGTCCCACAGGCGGGCGAGCGGAACGGCGAAGTCGGCGACGACCCGGATGGCGAGGGCGTCGGCATCCTTCTCGATGGAGGTGACGGGCATGGGGGTCCTTTCCTAGAGGGTGTCGTCGTCGAGCAGCGCATCGAGGCGGTCGATCCGCGATCGCCAGAGCTGCTCGAACTGGTCGAGGAGGAGTTGAGCTTGGCGGATGCGCGCGAGGTCGCCCCGCACCATCCGCTCACGGCCGCGTGGTTCTTTCGTCACGAGCTTCGCCTCCTCCAGCACAGCCACGTGCTTCTGCACGGCCGCGAATGACATGTCGTACGCGCTCGCGAGCTGCGACACCGAGACCTCGTCGAGAAGCGTGCGCCGCACGATGTCGCGCCGCGTCGCATCCGCGAGGGCCCGGAAGATCCGGTTCACGTCGTCGTCGGTGAGTTCGTGTACAACCATTTGGTTGTAGATTAGGACACCCGAGCGACGAGCGCAACTCCCGTTGCCCTTGACGGCTCACTTGTTTTTTGCAAGTGTTAACGCCGTCCACATCACGCCCGAAGGGAAGCCCATGACCTCGATCTTCATCAGCCTGCCGATCACCGATCTGGATCGGTCCAAGGCCTTCTACACGGCCATCGGCTTCACCTTCAATCCGGCGATGTCCGACCACAACGGGGCATGCTTCGTGGTGGAGGAGGACCACAGCTACCTCATGATCATCACCCGCGAGTTCTTCCAGACCTTGACCGACCTCCCGATCGGCGACCCCAAGGTGAACCCCGTGACGGCGACGACGATCTTCGTCGACAGTCGCGACGAGGTCGATTCGCGAGTCGCCGCGGGCCTCACCGCGGGGGGCGCGGAGCCCGGCCCCGCAACGGACCTCGGGTTCATGTACCAGCGACCGATCACCGACCCCGACGGCAACCACCTCGAATTCGGCTGGTTCGATCCCGCGGCCGAAGGCGCCGAGACTGAGGCAGCCCAGCCCGAGGCAGCCCAGCCCACTCAGGCCTGAGGCCGATGGCCGCTCGCGAGTACGGACAGCTCGACGGCGTCAGTCGCGCCCTCGAGCTCGTCGGAGAGCGTTGGGCGCTGCTCATCGTGCGCGACCTCCTGGTGGGCCCGCGGCGCTACGGCGAGCTGGCCACGGGACTGCCGCGCATCCCCAGCAACATCCTCGCGGCGCGACTCAAGGAGCTGCAGCAGGCCGGGGTGCTACGCCGCGTGCCGCACTCCCGCATGGTCGTCTACGAGCTCACCGACTACGGCCGCGAGCTCGAGCCGTTCATCCTGGGACTCGGGGCGTGGGGCTTCAAGGCCCTGGGTGAGCCGCGGGCCGATCAGGTCATCACCCCGGATGCCCTCGTGATGACCCTGCGCGCGGCTTTCCGTTCCACCGTGGCGGTGTCGCTGCCGCCCACGGTCTACGCGGCCCGCGTGGATGCCGTAGAGCTGCTGATCCGGGTCGACGGGGCGGCCGTCGAGATGGACCGCGGGGAGGGACCGGCCGACCTCGCGTTCAGCTCGGGCCCGGGCATCCACCGGCTGATCTCCGGCGAGCTCGCCCCGGAACACGCGCTGGCGACCGGCGCGGTGGAGGTGCGCAGCGGCAGCCCGGCCCTGCTGACCCGGTTCGCCCGCACCTTCCACCTGGCCGCATAGCCGCGCTCGGCGCCGAAGGTCAGCCTTCGACAGTGGCCGCGAACCGCTGGGCCTCCTGCTCGCGGGCGCGCTCGCCGGCCTCCCGGGTGGCGGCGGATGCCGTGCCGATGCTCGGCAGCCAGAACAGGAACCGTCGGTGGTGGCCGCTCAGCTCCTGGTACTGGGTGATGAGACTCATGCGGGGAAAACTGTTGACGAGCACCGCATCCGGAACGAGGCGATCGACGAGACGCCCCCACCACACATCCGGCAGCGTCTCGTCCCGACCCTCGCGCTTCGCGAGAAGCACCGCGTTCTTCTGGGCCGTGCGTCGGTAGGACAGCAGCGTGAGGATGACACTGGCCAGGGTCGCGAGCACGAGGAGCGCGATCACGGGGAGACCGATGACGACCGGGATCTGCGCCAGCAGTCGGATGTTGATGACGTCGAGCACGTAGAGCAGCACGAGCGAGAGCCCGCCCCACATGAGCGCGTACTTGAGGCAGACGCGACCCTGGATGTTGAGAAACTCCTTGCTGTAGTCCCAGTACACGGCGTGGAAGGCCTTCTCCATCACGAGGCTCGTGACGTACTCGAGCACCGTGCCCGTGAGCATGCCAAGCAGGAAGACCACGAGCGGATTGTCGAAGAACGGAACGAGCACGAGGCTGATGACGAGCCCGCCGGTGCCGTAGAGGAGGTTGAACGGCAGGTACAGCAGCCCGAGACGGGACTCGATGACCCCGCGGTACTCGATCGTCCAGCAGTAGAGCATCTCGATGAGCACCCCCGCGAAGCTGTAGATGAAGAACAGCCACAGGGCGATGTAGACGTATGCGATGGTCTCGGCCACACCAGAACGCTAGGGCACTGTGCGGAGGGATGCCAGCATCGGTGTCGACATGCAACCGTTTGCGAAAATTGGGCCAGATTGCCCTCTCGCGCGCGCTCGCGTCGGTGTCGGAATGCTCGACCCTTAGGGCCCTGTGCCCAAACTGTGATCTTGACTGATGCTCGATTGAGATGCCAATGCGCCCAGCAAACCCCGGAAAATCAGGGGTTGAGAGCGCTCCCGCGCCCCCTTGGCCCGATCCGGGGGCATCCTCGAGACCGTCCGGCGGCGCGGAAAATGTCATCGCCGGATGTAGCGCAACCGGTTGCAATTGGTCTATCGTCATCCACGATTCACCCATTGCACCGGGAGCGCTGGAGCTCCTGTCCACGAAAGGAAATGACTATGGCAGTTATTAGCCGAAAGGTCGCGACGGCCACCGGCCTCGCGGTCACCGCGGCCGTGCTGTTCACCGGCTGCTCCGCGACATCGGGTGGCGACGCCTCCGGATGTGCGGAGGTCACCGAGATCAGCTGGCTCGGAACCATCAAGGTCGAGATCCAGGACCAGTTCACCGCGGCCATCGACGAGTACAACGCGACCAACACCGACTGCGTGTCGGTCGAGATCCTCGAGTCCCCGCAGGACGTCCCGTTCCTCCAGACCGTGACGACCCTGTACGAGGGTGGCAACGCGCCCACCATCATGACGGCGCTCCAGGAGCTCCCCGACATGGCCGACCGGGTGCTCGACTGGACCGGTCAGCCCCTCGCCGACCTCGCGGCGGACGGCACGCTCGACGTCGCGAACATCGACGGCAAGCAGGTCGGTATCCCGATCACCGCTGAGGCGTTCGGTCTGCTCTACAACAAGGCCATCCTCGACGCCGCCGGTGTCGACCCGGCCGAGATCACGACCCGCAGCGAGCTCGCGGACGCCTTCGCGGCGATCGCGGACACCGGTGTCTCGCCGGCGCACTTCTCGGGCCTGTGGTGGTCGCTCGGAGCGCACTTCACGAACATCTACCACACCAACGCGGCTGACACAGTGGAGGGTCGTCTCGCGATCCTCGACGAGCTGAAGGCGGGCGAGTACGATCTGCTCTCCGACCCCGTGTTCACGGACTGGCTCGACACGTTCGACCTGCTCAAGGCGAACACGATCGACTCGGCGTCGATCGCCGACTCGGACTACGACCTCGGTGTCGAGAACCTCGGTGTCGGCGACGCCGGCGTCTGGTTCATGGGCAACTGGGCCGAGCCGAACCTGCTCACCACCACGCCTGACGGCGAGTTCGGTGTCATGCCGGTTCCGATCAGCGACGAGGCCGGCACCTACGGCAACGACTCGATCTCGGTCGGCGTTCCGTTCTACGCGATGATCGACACCGAGCAGTCGACGCCGGAGCAGCAGGAAGCCGCGATCGCCGTGCTCACGTGGTTCCTCACCACCCCCGAGGGCCAGGCGTTCTGGTCGGGTCCGGTCGAAGAGGGCGGGATGAACTTCATCCCCGTCTACGACGGCTTCACGGTGACCCCGAGCACCTTCATGGCCGCCGAGATCGCTGAGTACATCGCTGCGGGCAAGACCCTGCAGTGGGTCAACAGCGCCTACCCGTCGGGTCTCCAGGAGGCCTACGGAGCTGCTGCTCAGAAGTACTACGACGGGGTCAGTGACCGCGCCGCCTTCGCTGCCGAACTTGAGGGAGCTTGGCAGCAGTAG
>CALRZA010000066.1:0-8117 GCA_943372535.1 Auritidibacter sp. Marseille-P8566 | reverse complement strand
CGATGTTCTCGATCGGCAGCGCGATGATGCCGAGGATGAAGGGCGCCGCGAGCCGCAGCAGCGCCCCCAGCAGGATCCCCACGAGAGCGAGGGCGATCACGAGGATCGCCCGCTCGGTGCGGGGATCGGTGCCGGTCGCCATGATCGACGGCCCGAGGGTCACGAGGATGCCGGGGGCCAGCAGCGCCCACGACCCCCGGAATCCGATCGGCCAGGCCACGATCGCGTCCCGCCCGCGCGGACGGGCCCCGTCACCGCTCTGGCCGCGCCACGCGATGATGCCGCACGCGAGGAGGGCCAGGCCCAAGGGCAGCGAGAACGCCTCCACGCGCAGCTCGCGCTCGCTCCAGCTCGCGACCGCAGTGACCCAGGCCAGCAGGAACGTGATCGCGACCGGGGGGAGGGTCACCTCGCGGGTGCGGGCCCGCACCGTGGTCACGATCATGAGGGCGAGCAGGGCGAGGGCCAGCCCGAGGAGCACGAGGATCGGCAGCCATCCCTCGCGCACGGCGCTAATCGGGCCGACGATGAGCGCGAGCAGCGCAGGCACGTAGCGCCAACGGGTCAACCGCGGTCCCGCGGCGGGCAGGCCCGCCCCTGCGAGCGCCGCCAGTGCGGCGGACACGGAGCTGAGCGCGAGGGCGACGAGCATGATCAGCTCGGGATCGGGCACGGTGAGCGGGTCGAGCTCGAGCGCGTACCGCACGGCCTGCACCGTGCCGGCGAAGGCCGCGACCATCGCGACGGCGATCGTGGTGGGGCTCAGCGCGCCCAGCCGGCGGCCGCGACGGAGTGCCGCCGCGAGCACGAGCAGGAGTGTCGCCCCGGCGAGGAGCCCGAGGGTGCGCCACGGAACCGCCCCCTCCGAGCCCGCGATCGCCAGCACGACGAGCACCGGCACGACGGCCACGGCGAGGCCCGTCGCGAACAAGCCGGTTGTCGCGCGCACCGAGTCCGTGCCGCGGGCGGTGAGGATCGCCCCGATGATGGCGGCGGCGACGGCCGGCGGCAGCAGGTAGGGCTCGAGGATCTGGATGCCCGCGAGCCACCACACGCACCACAGGGCGCCCGTGAAGCTCGCGCCCGCGACCACCCACGCGTAGCGTCGCCGAGCGAAGACTCCGGTGGCGAGGCCACCGAGACCGATGATCACGAGCACGAGGAAGGTGGTCGGGATGCCGGCCGCCTCTCGCAGCAGAGCGAGCAGCACCGCGATCGCTCCCGTAATCAGGGCTGAGATCTCGATCGCGAGGCGCACACCGCGGGCGGTCACCGCATCGAAGCCGTGCCGTTCGAGCGCCGCGCGGATCAGGTCGGTCGCCGGCAGCACGACGGCGACGAGCACCGCGATGATCGGCAGGGTGATCGGCGATGCGCTCACCGCGAGCACCTGAGCGCCGAGGCTGATGACGACGACGGCGACAGCCGGCACGACGAGCGCCGCCGAGAACGAGCGCAGCGCCGTCGTGAGGCCCGGACGGCGGGTGAGGGTGAGCGTCACCAGAAGCACCACGAAGACCGCGGAGGAGAGGGCGGTCCACCCGCTGCGCTCGAGGATGACCCCGATGATCGCCAGGAGGAACGGCACCGCGGTCACGACGAGCGTGCCGTACCACGACCGCACGTCGAGCCAGCGGGTCAGCGTCGCGGCGACGGCGGACAGCGCGGCAACCGCGGTCGTGAGGCTCAGCACCGCGATGTCCGGCAGCGTCGTCAGGCTGAGGGCGGCGGCCACCACCACGAGGGCCCACGCGTAGGCGACGGTGACGTACGCGGCCCGAGCCCGGGGAGTGCGCAGCATCAGGGCGAGGATGCCGACGAGCACCACCACGCCGCCCAGCACGCGGGTCGAGTCGAACGCCCACGCGATCGCGGCCGATTGCGCGACGAGCAGGTGCGCCGCCACGAGCAGCGGCATCCGCACGCCCGTCGGGGCGGTCGCGGCCGCCGGCACGAGAGCGAAGACCGCGACGATGCCGACCGCGAGCACGACGCCGCCCACGACCTGCACAGCCGGGGTGAGCGTGGCCCACCCGGGCAGGGCGATCAGCGCCAGCGCCGCAAGGAGCGAGGCCGGCCACGGGATGCCGCCCCGGCCGGGATCGGCGGATCCGTCGGCGAGCTGCGCGAGGCGCGGTCGCCGCAGCTGCAGACCCAACCCGAGTGCCGTCGCGGCCAGGGCGGTGATCGCCGCGATCCCGAACTCGGGGAACTGCTCGCCGGTGCCCCCGACGAGCAGGCGCAGGGCGTGCAGGCCGGTCTGCGCGAACGCGATCGCTACCGCGGGCACAGCGACGAGCGTGGCGACGACGGTTGCTCCGGCGCGCAGCGCCGTGGCGCTCGCCCCGGCGAACACCGGCACCACGGCGATGAGCCCGGCGACCGCCGCTGCTCCGACGCTGGCGAGGGCGATACTCCAGGCGGGGTCGGACGGCTCGATCGCCAGGGTGGCGACCGTGCCGGCCGTCGTGGCGATCGCCCCCGCGAGGAAGCTCCAGACGACCCGAAGGATGCGCCGTGCCGCGAGTCGCGACAGCATCGCGAGCGCGGCGAGTGCCCCGGCGGAGGCGAGGGCTCGGGCCGCGCCGTCGAGTCCGCCGGCGGTGATCACGAGGATCACGACGGCGAGATGCGCGCTCGCCATGAGGATGCCCGCGGTGGCCCGTTCGGCGCGCAGCGCGCTGCCGAAGCGCTCGCCGAGGCGCCCACCGACGCTAGGGAGCAGTTCGAGGCTGCCCAGCACGACGACGCCGGCCGCGAGGGTGCCGAGCACGGGCATCCACTCGTTCGTCGACTCGGCGGCGAAGAAGACCGGAACGAGGGGGAGGGCCGCGAGCGACACCCAGAGCCAGACCCGCACTCGCGCGCGAACAGCGAGCACGAGCAGGAGGGCGCCGGCCAGCGCGAGGCCGATCGCTCCCGCCGTCCACTCGCCCAGACCGAGACCCCAACGGCTCACCGCCCACACGTCGAGGCCCAGGAACACCGCGGCCAGAGCCCCGATCGCCTCGGCGGAGAACCGCAGGTCTCGCCGGGCGAAGAGCAGGGCGCCGCCGATGAAGACGACGGTTATCGCGGCGATGATGAGGCTGCGCGTCGTCAGATCGGTCAGGTCGGGATTGAAGAACGTGAAGACGATCGCGGCGACGGCGAACAGGCCCGCGCCGGCGACGGCGAGCACGGACTGCACGCTCACCTGGGAGGACGCGCGCTCGCTGCGGTCGGGGGTCGAACCGGCCACGGCGACGGGAGGCGCGGGGGCGACGACCGGGCGTGCTGCGCGAACGGTGGTCAGCGGGAGGCGATCGATGATCGCCTGCCGCGCCCGGAGAGCCTCGGCGGCGGCCAGAGACGCCTGCCACAACTCCTCGCCGATCGCCCCGGTGAGGTCGGCGCCGCACACCCAACACGAGCCGTCGCGGATGCGCCCCTCCTCGCACCGGGGGCAGGTGGTCGACGTGACGAACTCGGCAGCGGTCTCATTCCAGCGAGGCATGCGGGTCAGTCTAGGTCGCGCCCCCGCTGGGCGCGGTGCCGGTCCCGGCTCGGTGGAAAGCACGAACGGCGGCCCGACCGAGTCGGACCGCCGTTCGCGACGGGTGGATCTAGAAGGTGCCGGCGTTGAGGCGCGTCTGCATGGCGGACACGGTCTGCGGACCGATGTCGCCATCCTGGGTGACGCCGAGGTAGGCCTGCAGCGCGCGAGCCGAGTTCGGCCCGAAGTCGCCATCGGCCGTGACGCCGAGCTTCTGCTGCAGTGCGGTCGCCGAGGCGGGTCCGAATACGCCGTCGACGGCGACGCCGAGCACGGTCTGCAGGGCCTTGGTCGTCTCGGGGCCCCACGCGCCATCAACGGCGAGGTTGGCACCGGCCGGCTTGGTGGCTTCCGGCTTGGCCTCGGCGGCCTTCGCCTTCGCCTCACGAGCGGCCTTCGCCTCGGCGAACGCCTTGTCGTTGCGGGCCTTCGCCCCGGCCTTGCGGGCCTCGTCGCTGCGGCGCTCGCGGGCCTCCTCGGCCGATTCCTTCGCCTTGTCTGCCACGAACTTCTCCTGTCATCGGACCGGCCGAACGCCGGTGGTGGCGCTCACAGTAGCACAGCCGATTTTCCCGCTGTTGACGCGAGCGATGATCGAACATATCTTCGATTCATGGGGCACCACTGGCGCGCGAGCGACCTCCTTGAGCAGACGCTCACTCCCGGTGAGTGGGCGATGTACGACCGCGGGGTTCTGCTCGGGCGCATCCAGTTCGGCACGGCGAACGGGCGGCCTGTTCTGCGGGGGCTGCGTCCCGACGGCGAACTGCTCGGCTACGCCCGCACGCTCGAGGAGGCCTGCGACCGGCTGTGGGAGTGGTCGCGCGCCACCCGGCAGCCGGGTGCTCCCGCGGCACCGTGACCGACGGCACCGTGACCGACGGCACCGTGACAGACTGGGGCGCCATGAGCCTCCTCGACGCCGCGTGGTCGGCCCTCGGCGAGCATCCGGACCACCTCGCCGCAGTGCAGCGCCGCGGTCACGAAGTGCCCCTCGACGCGACCCTGCCGGTCGGCGAGTTCGTGCACGACGCCATCGCGGCGGCCTCTCTCCCGTGCCCTGGATCGGTCGTCGGGGTCGCCGCTGGCTCCCATCGCGCTCGATCCGGCCCGGGTGGCGACCGCCGTGACGAGCGAGCGCTGGTTCCGCCGCGATGATCAGCCGTGGATGCCGTGGGCCGCTCTCTCCGGCTTCTGGCCGACCGCCGACGGCTGGGTGCGCACCCACGCGAACTACGACCACCATCGAGCCCGGCTGCTCGCGGCGCTCGACCTGAGCGGTGACGCTGACGCCGGCGCGCTCGCTTCGGCACTGGCGACCCGGTCGGGCGACGAGGTCGAGGCGGCCGTCACGGCCCTCGGCGGTATCGCGACGGTCGTGCGCACGCCCGAGCAGTGGCGGCAGCATCCGCACGCGTCGATCGTCGCCGCGCGGCCGGTCATCGAGCTCGAGCGCGTCGGGGACGCGACGGCGCGCCCGCTGGCCGGCCCGCGCATCCTCGATCTCACGCGGGTCATCGCGGGGCCGGTCGCGACCCGCACCCTCGCGCTCGGCGGGGCCGACGTGCTCCGTGTCGATCCGCCCGGACTCGCCGAGCCCGAGGAGCAGCACCTCGACACGGGGGCCGGCAAGCGATCGGTCATCCTCGGCGTCGATGATCCCCGGTTCGAGGAAGTCCTGGCGGAGGCGGATGTGCTCGTCACCGGCTACCGTCCCGGCGCCCTCGACGAGCGCGGACTGTCATCCGAGGCCCTGGCGCACCGCCATCCCGGGCTCGTCGTCGCCCGGCTGAGCGCGTGGGGGGCGACGGGCCCGTGGGGAGGCCGCCGCGGGTTCGACAGCATCGTGCAGGCGGCGACCGGGATCGCGATGATCGAGGGCGACAACTCTCGACCCGGGGCCCTGCCCGCTCAGGGCCTCGACCATGCCGCGGGCTACCTGCTCGCCGCGGGAATCGGCTCCGCGCTGCGACGGCGCGCCGAGGAGGGCGGCTCGTGGCGGGTCGAGGTCAGTCTCGTGCGGCTCGCTCACGAGCTTCTTGCCCAGGAGCGGTCTGCGCCGGTCGGGTCCATGTTCGATCCGACCACGGTGCGCCTCGGGCCACTCGAGGTCGCCCGGCCGGCCCTCGCGGGTGTCGACCGCTGGCCGCAGGGGCCCGTTCCATTCGGTTCAAGCACTCCGGAGTGGTTGCCGCGCACAGGGTGAGTCGGATCCCTACTGGTGCGAGGGGTCACGCGATCACTACGGTTGTCTGATGAAGACTTCTCACGGCGCGATGGCCCTGATTCTCACGATGACACTCGCGGTGCTCACCGCCTGCACCCCGACGACCCCGACCCCGACCGAGGCATCGGCGTCGCCCAAACCGACCGCGTCAGTCGAGGCGAGCGCGACCCCCACCCCGACCCCGACGCCGGAGGCGGCGGTCGCGGCCACGGTGGTGATCTCCGCGGCCAGCCTTCGGGTTCTCGATGCCGGCGGCGCGACGATCGTCGACCTGCCCTTCACCGGTAATGGGGATGAGGCGGCGACGGCGCTCGCCGAGGCCCTCGCGGCGACCCCGGTGACGACCTCGGCGGATGCCGGCAACTGCGTGCGGCCCGGAATGGTCTACGACTTCGGCGGCCTGGTCATCGACGCCGGCGGAGCGATCACGAAGGCACCGTCCGCCACGTTCACGGCGCGAGCCACCACCGCGACCACCGCGGGCGGAGTGGCGATCGTCGGCCCCGGCGGGGTGCAAGCGGGCCAGTCGCTCGCCCAGGTGGTGGCGGCGATCCCGTCAGCTGACGACATCGACTCGTCGCTCCTCGTGCTGGAAGCGTTGGGAGGGTCGGGACCGGACGTCACGGGCGTGCTGGGCTACGTCTTCGAGGATTCGCTCTCGATCATCGGTTCGCCGGTCTACATCTTCGGCGACTGCTGACGCCTTCGGCGGCGACACCCGACGCAAACGCCGGGTCGGCGGAATAGCGTCGTGTCGCCCTCGGTTGTGTCGCACGACCCGACAAGGATGGACTCATGACCGACCCCACCCCGACCCCCGCCGCAGCGAGCCCCGAGCAGTTGCTCGCGACCTACCACGAGCGCCGTGAGCTCTCGGTCGTGCAGCCGCTCGGCAACCTCGCGCTCGTGAACACGCAGTGGGTCGACTCCGAGCAGTCCATCTGGGGCGTGCCGGGCCGTTGGGCGCCCGCTGAGGGCGGTCTGCGGGTCATCGCCGCGGCATCCGACGGCATCACGGTTGATGGTGTCCTCGTCGACGGCGAGGCCCTCGTGCGCGGCAAGGACCAGCCCGAGCCCTCGACGATCGTCTTCAGTGACACGGTCACCGGATTCGTGATCGCGGGCGATGAGGGTGCCTACGCGCTGCGGGTCTGGGACTCGCAGTCGGAGGGCATCCGGGAATTCGGCTCGATCGATGCGTTCGCCTACAACCCCGAGTGGGTCATCACGGCGACCTTCACCGAGAACCCCGCGGGCACGACGATGGGCTTCGAACACCTCAAGGACAGCGGCAAGACCAAGGAGCAGGTGATCCCGGGCGAGATCACGTTCGCCAAGGATGGCGTGGAGTACAACCTCGCCGCCTTCAAGGCGGGTCGGGCCCTGCAGCTCGTCTTCGCGGATGCCACGAACGGCGACTCGACCTACAGCGTCGGCCGCTTCCTCTTCGTCGCCCCCAACCCCGATGGCACCATCACTCTCGACTTCAACCGTGCGGTGTTGCCGCCGTGCGCCTTCAGCTACAACTTCAACTGCCCGTTGCCGCCCAAGCAGAACCGTTTCGCCGTGCCGATCGAGGCGGGCGAGAAGAACGTGCTGAAGAAGGACGGCTCGCTGCTGCACGGCTGAGCCGCCCACGCACGGCTGACCGGCCGGGTCGGTGTCCGTGGATGTCGCGGGCCCGGGCCACACTGGAGGGGTGTACATCGTCCTGATCCGCGAGCCATCGCTCGTCGCGATCCGGCTGGACGACGACCTCACCGAACTCGCACGGGACGAGGTCACCGACCTCCCGAGCTATGTCGGCGACTGGGAGCGCCAGACTCCACGCTGGGTGTGGGATGACACGTCCCGCGTCTATCCGGCGCTGCTCGCCGCTCGAGTGCGCGTCGAGCGGTGCTTCGATCTGCGCT
This sequence comes from Auritidibacter sp. Marseille-P8566, assembly GCA_943372535.1. Classification (GTDB taxonomy): domain Bacteria; phylum Actinomycetota; class Actinomycetes; order Actinomycetales; family Microbacteriaceae; genus Rhodoglobus. Next base: position 442 of record CALRZA010000066.1, on the reverse strand, counting down.
TGACCCACGCCATCCTGCGCGCGTCGACCCTCACCGCTGCCTCGGCGCTCGCGACCGCACCCCGGGGGCCGTGGGACGCCCCGCCGCCGGCCGAGCGCCGAGTGGACCCGGGGGCCCTGTTCGACCTCGACGAGCCCCCGAGTGCGGTCGAGACCGCCGACCCGCTCGCCGAGTTCCTCGCCCAGCGCGCGGCGGTCGCCGAGGCCACCGAGCCGCGGCGGATCGACCGGCTGCTCGCGGCCGAATCCGCGGGGGCCCTGATCGCGGCGGAGATGGCGTTCGCCGGACTGCCCTGGCGGGCCGACATCCACGACGAGCTCCTGACGGCCCTGCTCGGCGAGCGTCCGCGGGAGGGCGAGCGGCCTGCCGTGCTCGCTTCCCTGCTCGAGCGGCTGCGTCAGGCGCTCGAAGCCCCCGACCTCAATCCCGACTCTCCGGGCGA
>CALRZA010000065.1:0-8397 GCA_943372535.1 Auritidibacter sp. Marseille-P8566 | reverse complement strand
GGTGTTCGTCTTCGTGTTCGTGATCGTGTAGATCACGGCCGGGTCGATCGCCACGTAGATCCAGCCTCCCGCCGGCGCCTCGGCCGGGCTCGTCACGGAGCACACCGAGACCACGGGGTCGGTGTCGACGGTCAGCACGCACTCGGCGGCTCGGTCATCCGCGGTCAACGGGCGAGTCGTGACGACAGGGGTGCCCGCCACCTCAGGCTGGGCTTCCCACGTCGCGGTCGCCGTGTTGAAGGCGTAGTCGATCGTGTACGTGGTGGTCGTGACCCGCACATCACCCGGGGCGCAGTAGAAGCTCTCGGTCACGACCTGACGCACCTGCGGCTCCGGCTTGACCGGCTCATCGCACGCGGGCACGCTCAGGTCGAACGAGCTCGATCCGGCGGTCACGGTGTAGTCGACCCCGCCCGCGCCGATCGAGGTGATCGTCACGGTCTCGATGGCGCCCGCGGCGACCGTGCGGTCGTAGGCGGAGAGCGAGGTCACCTGGAACAGCACGGGCAGGTTCGATGCGCTGTTGTCGTAGGTGATCGTGACGGTGCGCGGTTCGACCGCGCCGTCGGCGGTGTAGAGGCACTCGCCGTAGGCGATGGTCGCGTCGGGCTTCTCCTCGCAGTCCTCGTAGGCGCCGACGGTGCCGGCGAAGACGATGACCTGGTCGGCGTCACCCGAGAACGAGTACCCCGCGTTCGGCGTCGCCGTGACCGTGTAGGCGCCGGTCGCCGGGTTGAAGTCGGTGACGTAGGTGACGCCCTCGGTGACCGCGGGGGTGACCGACCCGGAGACACCGCACGAGGTGACGGTGACGAGGGTCGGCGCCACCGGCACGACGGGGATTCCGCACTCGGCGATCTTCTCGTCGTCGGTCATGGCGCGCGTCGTCACGACGGGCGTGCCGGCGACCTCGGGCTGGGCGTCCCACACCTTCGACGTCGTGTTGAAGACGTAGTCGATCGTGTACGTGGTCGTGGTGACCTCGACGTCGCTGGTGGTGCACTGGAACGTCTCGCTGACGACCTGGCGCGTCTGCGGCTCGGGCTTGACCGGCTCGTCGCAAGCGGGAACGCTCAGCTCGAACGAGCTCGACCCGGCCGTGACGAGGTAGTCGACGCCCGCCGCACCGATCGAGTTGATCGTGACGGTCTCGATGGCCCCGGCGGCGACCGTGCGGTCGTAGGCCGAGAGCGAGGTCACCCGGAAGAGCGTGGCCTTGTTCGACGCGCTGTTGTCGTAGGTGAGGGTGACGGTGCGAGGCTCGGCCTTGCCGTCAGCCGTGTAGAGGCACTCGCCGTAAGCGATCGTGGCATCCGGCTTCTCGACGCAGTCATACGGCGCACCGACGTTGCCGGTGAAGGTGATGACCTGGTCGGCGTCGCCGTCGAAGTAGTAGCCGGCCTGGGGGGTCGCGGTGACCGTGTAGGCGCCGGTGGCGGGGGTGAAGTCGGTGACGTACGAGACGCCGGTGACGGCGACCGGGGTGACCGAGCCGGTGGTGCCGCACTCCGTGACCATGACGAGCGCGGGCGCCTTCGGGGTCACCGCGGTGGCGCAGGCGGGGCTGTTGGGATCGAGAGCACCCGCGAGCGTGCCGGTGAAGGTCTTGGTGGTGCCGTCCTTGGAGACGCCCTCGCCCGCGGGGAAGAGGTGACCCTTGTCGGCGGTGGCGATCACGGTGTAGGCGCCGTCGACCTTGCCCCAGGTCGCGAACTTGGTGCCACCGAGCACGAGGGACTCGCCGGCCTCACAGGTCGCAGGGGTGATCGTCACCTCGGCGTAGGCGTCCTCCTGGGTGTCGGACCAGTTGCAGTAGATCCACTCGCCCTTCTCGTCCTGGTTGAAGTGCATGTCGTCGACCTGCACCCAGACGACGGCCCACGTCGTGATGCCGGCCTTCTCCAGGTAGAGCGGGTAGTCGAACTCGAGGTGACCCGACTTGACCTGCTGCTCGGTGAGCGGAATCGGGTCGAAGCCGTTGATGCGCAGGCCGAGAGTCTTGTAGCCACCGGAGATGTTCTGGTCGATGTAGGCGTTGACCGTCTTCTCGCCGCCGTCGGTCATGACCCGCATGTTGATGTGCAGCGCGGTGGTGAGCGCCTGACCCCAGTCGACCGAGACCGCGGAGCAGGTGACGTCCATCGCCTTCTTGGGGTAGCTGCAGGGCGTGGTCACGCCACTGGCCTTCCAGTCGTACTGGGTGTCGTTGGTGCCCCCGACGGCGTCGACGACGATCGACCAGGTGTGGCTGGTCGTGGAGTCGAAGGTGAAGGTCTTCTGGTCGAGGGTCTTGCCGAACCACTGGTCGAGCACGGTGACGCCGTCGATGACGATCGTGGCCCGGTTCGGGGTGGCGTTGCCGGTGCGCGTCTCGTACTGGGTGCCCTTGAACGTGAGAGTGCTGCACGACACGGTGTGCGTGGGAGTGTGCGCGGAGGCCGGCGCGGCGACGGCCACGGAGATTCCGGCGGCGAGGAGCAAGGTCCCCACGATGGCAATGAGCTTCTTGAACACGGTCGACTCCTGGGTCAGGGAGTTCGGCGCAACGCAGCAGCACACGTTCGGGGCGTGCGCAACGGGGCAGAACTGCACCATTCGGGTGTTCATGAAATTTCGGGTCCCACGAACGGTGGTGCCCTCTCAGGGTACGAGTCCCCCCTAACGAGGACCACTCTCCACTTCGGGGGGTCTGTCTGTCCCCCAATGGGAGGACTCCCCGTCTGCGGGTCAGTGCACGTGGGTCAGTGCACGTACTCCAGCAGATCGAAGCCCACGGTGCGCATCGCCTCGAGCGTGCGCAGGCGTGCGGCGAGCCCGTCGTCGTTGAACTGGATCGACACCGCATAGGCGACGGCGCGGTTCGCTCCGCGCAGCGCGCCGGCTTCGGCACGCACCCCGTGGTCGGTTCCCGTCTTGTTGACGAGCAGGGTGTTGTGGTCGACCCCGCGGTGCGAGAGCGGATCCAGACCGAAGGCGCTGGCCACGAGCGAGAGGTCGCTGTTGAGCGAGAGCCAGCCCATGACGCGCTGGCTGGTGAGGGCATCCACGATCTCGTTGCGGGCGAGGGCGCCGAACAGCCAGCTCAGCTCGGCGGTGGAACCGACCGAGAGCTGGGGCGCGTCATCCGGGCCCCGACTGTCGCGCACGAGGTCGAGCAGGGCGGTGCGCATGAGGCCGAGCGCTTCGGTGCGGGCGCGCACGGAGGCGAGTCCGACCTCGCGCAGCAGCACATTGGTCGCCAGGTTGTCGCTCGTGGCACCGACGAGGGCGGCGAGATCGGCGACGGGCAGCGACGGCGCCTGCAGGTGCTGCCAGATGCCGGAATCGCCCACGGCATCCTTCGCCGTCTTGTCGAGGATGCCGAAGCCCGACGCATCGCGTTCGGTCAGCCGCGCCGACACCTCGATGAGCAGCAGGATCTTGCCGATGCTCGCCGTCGGCAGCACGATGCGATCGTCGATCGCGAGCAGGGTCTGGCCGGTGTTGAGGTCGACGGCGCTCGCCGAGACCTGGGCGCCCTCGTACGCGAGCTTTCCGAGCGCGGCGAACGTGCTGGAGAAGTTGGCGGTGTCTCCAGCTCCTGAGTGGCGCGCTGCGCGTTGACTGCGCACGCGCTCCCAGCGCTCACGGGTGCGGGCGGTTTCTACCAAATGGTGACGCGATCTTTCGGATCCAGCCAGAGGGCATCGGTTTCGGTTACCCCAAAGGTCTCATAGAACTCGTCGATGTTGCGAACGATCTGGTTGCAGCGGAACTCGTTGGGCGAGTGCGGATCGATCGAGAGCAGGCGGATGACCTCCTCATCCCGCGCGGTGATCTGCCACGCCTGCGCCCACGACAGGAAGAACCGCTGCGCCCCGGTGAGCCCGTCGATCACGGGCGGCTCCTCGCCGTTCAGGGAGAGCAGGTACGCCTTCCACGCGATGCCGAGGCCGCCCAGATCGCCGATGTTCTCGCCGATCGTCAGGGCGCCGTTGACGTGGTGGTCGGGGGTCTGGCGCGGGGCCAGGGCGTTGTACTGCTCGATGAGCGACTTCGTGCGCTCCTCGAAGGCCGCGCGATCCTCCGGCGTCCACCAGTCGGTGAGCATGCCGTCGCCGTCGAACTTCGAGCCCTGATCGTCGAAGCCGTGGCCGATCTCGTGGCCGATCACCGCGCCGATCGCGCCGAAGTTGGCCGCGGCATCCCGGTTCTCATCGAAGAACGGGTACTGCAGGATCGCCGCGGGGAACACGATCTCGTTGAACCCGGGGTTGTAGTACGCGTTGATGGTCTGCGGGGTCATGAACCACTCGTCGCGATCGAGCGGCTTGCCGATCTTGCCGAGCTCGCGCTGGAACTCGAACTCGTTGGTCGCCCGCACGTTGCCGATGAGGTCGTCGGCATCGATCGTGAGGCTCGAGTAGTCGCGCCACCGCACCGGGTAGCCGATCTTGGGCGTGAACTTGGCGAGCTTGTCGAGGGCGCGCTCGCGGGTCTCGGGGCCCATCCAGTCGAGCTTCTCGATCGACTGGCGGTAGGCCTCCACGAGGTGGCCGACGAGCACGTCCATCTGCTGCTTCGCGGCCTGCGGAAAGTGGCGTTCGACGTAGATGCGGCCCACGGCCTCGCCGAGGGCGCCTTCGACGAGCGAGACGCCGCGCTTCCAGCGGGCGCGCAGCTCGGGCGTGCCCGTGAGGGTGCGGCCGTAGAAGTCGAAGTTGGCGTCGACGAACTCCTGCGACAGGTACGCGGCATTCGAGCGGATGACCTGCCACGCCAGCCAGTCCTTCCAGGCCGGCAAGTTCTCGGCCCGCAGCACCGACTCGAGCCCGGAGAGGAAGCTCGGCTGGCGCACGACGACCTCGTCGAACGAGTGCTCGGGCACCCCGATGGCGCTGAGCCAGTGGTCGAGGTCGACAGCGCCGACGAGGTCGTTGGTGGCCTGCCAGAGCATCGGGTTGTAGGTCTTCTCGCTGTCGCGGGTGGCGACGTTGTCCCAGTGGTGCGACGCGATCTCGGTCTCGAGGGCGACGATGCGGGCCGCCCGGGTGGCCGCGTCGTCGAGACCGGCGAGGGACAGCATCCGCTCGAGGAACGCCGGGTACTTCGCCCGGATCTCGGCGAACTTCTCCTCGCGGTAGTACGACTCGTCGGGAAGGCCGAGTCCGCCCTGCTCGACGAACACGAGGTAGCGCTCGGGCTGCCCCGGGTCGTTGTCGACGAAGAGCTGCACGAAGCCGCTGGCTCCGCCGCGCTCGAGGCGGCCGAGGGTGCTCAGGAACTCGTCGATCGAATCGATTCGAGCCGCCTCTGCGAGCGCGTCCCGCAGGGGCTCGGCGCCGAGCGCGTTGACCCGGCCCTCGTTCATGAAGCTCGCGTAGAGGTCGCCGACCTTGCGGGCCTCGGTGCCGGGGTCGGCCGACTGCGCTTCCATGATGATCTCGCGCACGGCCTTCTCGGCCTCTTCGGCCAGCACGTAGAACGAGCCGTAGCGTGCCTTGTCGCTCGGGATCTCGGTGCGGGCGATCCACTGGCCGTTGACGTGACGGAAGAGGTCGTCCTGGGGTCGCACCGCGGGGTCGAGCTCGGCGAGGTCGATCCCGGCGGGGGAGGTACCGGACGAAGGGGTGGAGGCAGCGGCGGTCATGGCATCCAATCTAGTTGGCGTGCTGTCAATGCTCCCCGGACGCGGGCGGCGCGGTGGTCGTGCCGATGCGCAGCTCGCTCGTGAACGACGCGGGCTCGGGCTGGCGCCCTGCGAGCAGCTCGACCACGGCTCGGCCGGCGGCCCGCCCCTTGTCGACCGCCGGCTGCACGAGGGTCGTGAGCTCGTGGGGCGCCACGCCCTCGATCCGCGCCCCGTCGAAGCCGAGCACGCTGAGCTCGCCGGGCACCGCGAGTCCCGCTTCCTCGGCCGCACGAATGACCCCGAGCGCCAGCAGGTCGCTCTGGGCGATCACCGCGGTGGGACGCGGATGCCGGGCCAGGAGCGCGCGGCCGGCGTCGAGTCCGGCATCCACGCTGCTCTCGGCGGCGACGACGCCCGCGGCCCACGGGAAGACCTCCCGGGCCCCGCGGATGCGCTCGATCGTCGTGTGCGCGCGACTCTCGGCCTCGCGCTCGAGGCTCAGGTCGCCGCGCTCGCGGGATCCCTCGAGCGGCAGCGTCACGAGCGCGACGCGCGAATGACCGAGATCGCGCAGGTGCTGGGCGCCGCGCGTCGTGGCCGGGCGGTTGTCGAGATCGACGGGGAACACGCCGGGCATGCGCTCGGCCTCGATCGCGACGATCGGGATGCCACGCTGCTGGAACGCGGTCACGGGGGCATCGAGCTCCCGGCTGCACCCGACGAGGATGACCCCGTCCATGGGCGCAAGCGAGTAATCGGTCCCGCTTTCGCCGGTCTCGGTGAGCAGGAGGAGGCTCAGGCCCTCGGCGCCGAGGGCGTCGGCGATGCCGTCGAGCATCGCGATGTTGATGGGATCGCGGAACGCGTCGCTCAGGCGATCTTCCATGACGACCCCGACGATGCCCGAGCGCCCCCGGCGCAGGGACTGAGCGAACGGGTCGGGTCCGGCGTAGCCGAGCTCGCGGGCGGCGGCGAGCACGCGCTCGCGGGTGGCGTCGGCCACGGGACCGGCGCCGCTGAAGGCCAGGGATGCGGTGGAGGCGGAGACCCCCGCGAGCGCGGCGACGGCCGCGAGGGTCGGGCGACCCGCGTGTTCAGTTGCCTCGGCATCCATGGCTTGCTAGCGTAATCGAATCGGTTCGATCGAATCGATTCGACTCGCCCCCTCTCGGCCACCACGATCACCAGGAAGTTCCATGTCGTCACCGCAGTCCTCCTCCGCCCTGTCGGGCGGCCTCACGCGCCGCCAGCTCGTCGCGTGGCGCAATGCGGTGTTCCTCGTGTTCGCGATGCCCGGCATCGCGTTCGCGTCGTGGGTCTCCCGCCTGCCCGCCGTGCGCGACTCGCTCGACATCCGGGTCGATCAGGTCGGACTTCTCGTGCTCGGCATGGCCGCGGGCTCGATCGTCGGACTCATCGGCTCCAGCCACATCGTCGCGCGCTTCGGCGCCCGGCGCACGATCGTCGGCGGGCTCATCGCCACGGCCCTCGGCCTGGCGATCGCCGGGGTCGGCGCCACGGTCGGCCCGAGCTTCGCGGTGACCTTCGTCGGTCTCGTGCTGCTCGGCGGGGCCTCCGGCATCACGGATGTCGCCATGAACGTCTCGGGGGCGGCCAACGAGCGCGCGCTGGGCCGCTCGATCATGCCGATCTTCCACGCGTTCTTCAGCTTCGGCACCATGGTCGGCGCGGGAGCCGGCGCCCTCGCCGAGCTCGCCTCCGTGCCGATCGCTGTGCATCTCGGCACCGTTGCGGTCGTCATCGTCACCGGCATGATCATCGCGGTGCCGTTCCTGCAGCCGGAGACCGTGATCGAGGAGAACGGCGATCCCGTCGCCGGCGATGACCACTCCCAGACCTGGCAGGGGCGCCTCGCCATCTGGCGCGATCCTCGAACTCTGCTCATCGGTGTGCTCGTGCTCGGGGCAGCCTTCGCGGAAGGGTCGGCGAATGACTGGCTCGCCCTCGCGATGGTCGACGGGCACGGCGTCGACAACGCGACCGGCGCGCTCGTGTTCGGGCTCTTCGTCACGGCGATGACCGCCGGGCGCCTCGGCGGGGTCGTGCTGCTCGACAAGTTCGGCCGTGTGCCCGTGCTGCGCGGCTCATTCATCCTCGCGTCGGTCGGCCTGCTGCTGCTGATCGTCGTGCCGAACCCCTGGGTCGCGGCCGCCGGCGCGGTGCTCTGGGGCCTCGGAGCCGCCCTCGGCTTCCCGGTGGGCATGTCGGCCGCCGCCGACGACCCGAAGACCGCGGCCGCGCGCGTGAGCGCGGTGGCGACGATCGGCTACTTCGCGTTCCTCGTCGGTCCGCCGGTCATCGGCTTCCTCGGCGAGGGCATCGGCCTGCTGCCCGCGCTGCTCGTGGTGCTCGTGCTCTGTGCCATCGGCATCCTCGTCTCGGGGGCCGCTCGCGAGCCGGAGAAGGCGTCGAGCGCCTCCTAGACTCGATCACGTGCGCTTAGTCATTGCCCGGTGTTCCGTCGACTACGCCGGACGTCTCAGTGCGCACCTGCCGCTCGCGACTCGGTTGCTACTCGTCAAGGCCGACGGCAGCGTTCTCGTGCACTCCGACTCGCTGAGCTACAAGCCGCTCAACTGGATGAGCCCGCCGTGCACCCTTGCGGTGCTCGAGCCCGAACCGGAGCAGGTCGAGGCAGGGGTCATCGAGCTCTGGAAGGTCGCGCAGGCCAAGACCGCCGACCTGCTGGTCATCTCGATCCACGAGATCCTCCACGACAGCGCTCACGAGCTCGGCATCGACCCGGGACTGCAGAAAGACGGCGT
>CALRZA010000064.1:0-8402 GCA_943372535.1 Auritidibacter sp. Marseille-P8566 | reverse complement strand
CCCGCCGATCTGGTTCATCGCGATCGCGAGGGTCTCGTGCGCCTCCTGGCTGATGGAGCCGTAGCTCATCGCGCCGGTGTTGAAGCGCGACACGATGGACGAGACCGACTCGACCTCGTCGATCGGCACCGGCTGGCGGCCCTCCGTGCGGATCGAGAACAACCCGCGCAGGGTCATGAGGTTCTCGGCCTGCTCGTCGACGAGCTTCGTGTAGTCGCGGAAGATGTCGTACCGGCGAGTGCGCGTCGCATGCTGCAGCCGGAAGACGGTGTCCGGGTTGAAGAGGTGGGGCGGGCCCTCGCGGCGCCACTGGTACTCGCCGCCGGTCGCGAGCCGCTCGTGCACGCTCGTGGCGCCGTCTTCGGGGTAGGCCGCGGCGTGGCGGGCCGCGTTCTCGGCCGCGATGACCTCCATGCCCACTCCCCCGAGCACGCTCGAGGTGCCGGTGAAGTACTGGTCGACGAACTCCTGGCTGAGACCCACGGCCTCGAAGGCCTGAGCGCCCGCGTAGGAGCCGACGACGGAGATGCCCATCTTCGACATGATCTTGAGAACGCCCTTGCCGAGCCCCTTGATGAGGTTCTTGACGGCCTTCTCGGGCGTGAGCCCGTGGATCATGCCGCTGCGTACGAGCTCCTCGGCGGTCTCCATGGCGAGGTAGGGGTTGATCGCCGAGGCGCCGTAGCCGACGAGCAGCGCGACGTGGTGCACCTCGCGCACGTCGCCCGCCTCCACGATGAGACCGACCTTCATGCGCGTCTCCTCGCGGATGAGGTGGTGATGCACCGTGGCGAGCATGAGCAGCGACGGGATCGGCGCGTAGTCCTTGTTGGAGTCGCGGTCGGAGAGGATCAGGAACTCGGCGCCGTTGCGGATGGCCTCGTCGGCCTCCTCGCACATCGCCGCGAGGCGCTTCTCCATGGCCTTGGGGCCCTTGTCGACGCGGTAGAGACCCTTGATCGTCGTCGCGCGGCCGCTTCCGGCGCGCGGGTCGATGTGCTGGATCTTGGCGAGCTCGTCGTTGTCGATCACCGGGAAGTCGAGGGCGACCTGGCGGGCGTGCTCGGGCGTGGCGGTGAGGAGGTTGCGCTCCGGCCCGAGGCCGAGCTTCATCGACGTCACGACCTCTTCGCGGATGGAGTCCAGCGGCGGGTTCGTCACCTGCGCGAACTGCTGCGTGAAGTAGTCGAACAGCAGCCGCGGACGGTCGGAGAGGATCGCGATCGGGGTGTCGGAGCCCATGGCGCCCAGCGGCTCGGCCGCGTTCTGCGCCATCGGAGTGATGAGGATGCGCACCTCTTCCTCCGTGTAGCCGAAGGTCTTCTGACGGCGCGTGACCGAGGCCGGCGTGTGCACGATGTGCTCGCGGTCGGGCAGGTCCTTGAGGGCGATGCGGTTCTCGGCGAGCCACTCGCCCCACGGCTCCGCCGCGGCGAGCTGGGCCTTAATCTCGTCGTCTTCGATGAGACGCCCCTCGGCGGTGTCGACGAGGAACATCTTGCCGGGCCGCAGACGGCCCTTGCGCACGACCTTGCTCGGGTCGATGTCGAGCACGCCGATCTCGCTCGCGAGCACGACGAGACCGTCGTCGGTCACGAGGTAGCGACCGGGGCGTAGGCCGTTGCGGTCGAGGGTCGCGCCGACGAGCGAGCCGTCGGTGAAGACGAGCGCCGCGGGGCCGTCCCACGGCTCCATGAGCATCGAGTGGTACTCGTAGAACGCGCGACGCGCGGGGTCGACGTCGAGCTGGTTCTCGTAGGCCTCGGGAACCATCATCATCATCGCGTGCGGCAACGAGCGGCCGGCGAGGTTGAGGAGCTCCACGACCTCGTCGAACGAGGCCGAGTCGCTGGCGCCGGGCGTGTTGATCGGCAGGATCGGCGTGAGGTCTCCGAGGACCTCGCTCTCGAGCTGCGACTGCCGCGCGCGCATCCAGTTGCGGTTGCCCTGAACCGTGTTGATCTCGCCGTTGTGCGCGATCATGCGGAAGGGCTGGGCGAGAGGCCACGACGGGAACGTGTTCGTGGAGTAGCGCGAGTGCACGAGCGCGAGCTTGGACACGAACCGCGGGTCGGAGAGGTCGGGATAGAACGGCTCGAGCTGGAGCGTCGTGACCATGCCCTTGTAGACGAGCGTGCGGCTCGACAGCGACGGGAAGTAGGCGTAGAGCTCGCGCTCGGCGCGCTTGCGCAGACGGAACGCCTGGCGCTCGAGGGTGAGGCCACCCACCGGCCCCTTGCCGTCCGTGCGGGTCGACTGCAGGAAGACCTGCTCGAAGACCGGCATCGCCTCCCGCGCGAGGTTGCCGAGGTTGCTCGGGGCCGTCGGCACATCGCGCCAGCCGAGCACGGTGAGGTCTTCGGAGGCGGCGATCTCGGCGATGCCCGCCTTGATCGCGGCGCGCTCGTCGGCGTCGGTGGGCAGGAAAGCCATACCGACGACGTAGCGGCCGACCGACGGTAGCTCGAAGTCGACGACGCCGCGCAGGAAGGCATCCGGGATCTGAGTGATGATGCCCGCGCCGTCACCGGTGCCGGCATCGGAGCCGACGGCTCCACGGTGCTCGAGGTTGCGCAGCGCGCCCAGCGCCGTCTCGATGATGTCGTGTCCGGCGGTGCCGCGCAGGGTCGCGACCATCGCGAGACCGCAGGCGTCCTTCTCGTAACGCGGGTTGTACATCCCCGCGCTCGGCGGCATTGAGCTGAAACGCTCGAAGGGTGGCGTGAGAGCCATGGATACCGTCCTCACGACGTGCTGGTGCACGATCTTGCTGTTGCGGTGGGGGACGTCACTGGCCCATGAAATTCGTCCTTGAGTTACGAGGACGCAGTAGTGGCTCCGCTTGTGGCGTGCTTCTGGGAGACCGTCGCAGCGTCATCGCCGTCGTCGTCGGTGTCCGAGTAGGTCTCTCGCGAGTCTACAGCACCCTCCGGCGTCCACTCGCGACCCGGCACGTAGGCGCTCGGCTCGACGCCGGGGTGCCGACGTCGCTGCACGAGGAACAGGCCGATGCCGAGGGCGACCGTCAGCACGGCACCCCACTGGTTCGACTCCAGGCCGAGGATGACCTCGCTCGGGTCGATGCGCAGGGCCTCGAAGAAGAACCGGCCGAAGCCGTACCAGATCATGTAGAGGGCCCAGACCTTGCCCCACTGCAGACGCGGCTGGGCGTCGCCGACGGGGACGGGCAGGGTGATGCCGGCGATCGTCTTCTTCACAAAGCGGAACTGACGCTCCATCGTGAGGAGGAAGACGATGCCGATGACCATCCAGATCATCTCGTAGAGGAAGGTCGGGTGGAAGAGCGTGTCGGCGGGCAGCCCCACCGGGATCGCCGGGTTCGGACGGTCGATCTCGAGGCCCCACGGCAGGTCGGTCGGACGACCGAAGAGCTCCTGGTTGAAGTAGTTGCCCAGGCGCCCGACGGTCTGGGCGAGCAGCATCGCGGGGGCCAGCGCATCCGCGAAGGTCCAGAACCGCAGGCCGGCGAGACGGCAGCCGATGTAGGCACCGATGGCTCCTCCGAGCAGCGAGCCGAAGATGGCGTTGCCGCCCTCCCAGATGGCGTACACGCTGTTGGGATTGAGGATGCCGTCGACGTAGAGCGACCAGGGCTGGTTGCCCTCGTAGAAGTAGTCGCCGAGGTGGGTGGCGACGTGCCAGGCGCGGGCGCCGACCAGGCCGAGCGGGATCGCCCAGACGATGACGTCGAGCACGACGCCTGACTCCACCCCGCGGGCCTTGAGTCGCTGGTTGACCCAGATCGTCGAGAGCACGATGCCGATGAGGATGAACAGGGCATACGTCGTGATCCGGAAGCCGAACGGGAGGTCCCAGCCGAAGGTCGACTCGAGCCACGCGGCGACGTCGAACTCACGCCACTCTTCGGGCGGACTGGGGATGCTGAGCGGCAGGAAGGGCACGCCGGTCACCTTTCTCAGGAGGGGGATGACGCGAGTCTAGTACCGGTCGCGAGCGCTGCCGTGAGCTCGGCGACGCCCGCCACACCGCGCTCGGAGAGCGCGCTGACGAGTGCCGAGCCGACGATCGCGCCGTCGGCGTAGCCGAGCACCTCACGCACCTGATCGGGCGACGAGATGCCGACGCCGACGCAGGTGTGCGTCGCACCGGCGTCGCGGAGGCGCGCCACGAGGCCGCGGGCGGCGCTGTCGACGTCGCTGCGGGCGCCCGTGATGCCCATGGTCGAGACCGCGTAGACGAAACCGCGGCTGCGTTCGACGGCCTGTCGCAGCCGTACGTCGGTCGATGACGGAGCGGCGAGAAAGACCCGATCGAGATCGGCTCGCTCGGAGGCATCGAGCCACAGCTGCGCCTCGTCGGCGATGAGGTCGGGCGTGATGAGCCCGGCTCCCCCGGCCGCGACGAGGTCGTCGGCGAACCGGTCGACCCCGTACTGCAGCACCGGGTTCCAATAGGTCATCACGAGCACGGGCACGTCGGTGCGCTTCGTGATCGCCTCGAGCGCCTCGAAGCCGTGCGCGAGGCGGAAGCCCCCCGCGAGCGACTGCTGCGTGGCCTTCTGGATGACCGTGCCATCCATCACCGGATCGGAGTAGGGCAGACCCAGCTCGATGATGTCGACGCCGTTGTCGGCGAGGGCGACCGCGGCATCCACGCTCGTCGCGAGATCGGGGAAGCCCACGGGCAGGTAGCCGATGAGCGCTCCCGCTCCGTCCTCCTTGCGCGCGGTGAGGACCGCTTCGACGCGGCTCACGCGAGGGCCTCCGTCGACGCATCGAGGATGTCGAAGTAGGCGCCCGCCGTCTCCATGTCTTTGTCGCCGCGACCGCTGAGGTTCACGAGGATGATCGACTCGGGCCCGAGCTCGCGACCGAGGTTCAGCGTGCCGGCCAGGGCGTGCGCCGACTCGATCGCGGGGATGATGCCCTCGGTGCGGCTCAGCAGACGCAGGGCCTGCATGGCCTCGTCATCGGTGATCGGCAGGTAGTGCGCACGCCCGATGTCGTTGAGCCACGCGTGCTCCGGGCCGACGCCCGGATAGTCGAGACCCGCGGAGATCGAGTGCGACTCGACGGTCTGGCCGTCCACGTCTTGCAGGAGGTAGCTGCGCGCGCCGTGGAGCACCCCGGGGCGACCCCGCGTGATCGTGGCCGCGTGCCGCTCGGTGAGGTGGCCATCGCCGGCCGCTTCGTAGCCGTAGAGCCCGACGGTGGGGTCGTCGAGGAAGGCGTGGAAGATGCCCATCGCGTTGCTGCCACCGCCCACGCAGGCCGTGACGGCATCCGGGAGGCGGCCGGTGAGTTCGAGCACCTGGGCGCGCGCCTCCTCGCCGATGATCTTGTGGAAGTCGCGCACCATCACCGGGAACGGGTGCGGCCCTGCCACGGTACCGAGCAGGTAGTGCGTGTTCTCGACGTTGGCGACCCAGTCGCGCAGGGCGTCGTTGATCGCGTCCTTCAGCGTGCGCGAGCCGGTCGTCACGGGGATGACCGTGGCGCCGAGCAGGCGCATGCGCGCGACGTTTAGCGCCTGGCGCTGCGTGTCGACCTCGCCCATGTACACGACGCACTCGAGCCCGAACAGCGCAGCCGCGGTCGCCGTGGCGACGCCGTGCTGACCGGCTCCGGTCTCCGCGATCACCCGGGTCTTGCCGAGGCGCTTGGCCAGAAGGGCCTGGCCGAGCACGTTGTTGATCTTGTGCGATCCGGTGTGGTTGAGATCCTCGCGCTTGAGGATGACGCGCGCTCCACCCGCGTGCTCCGCGAACCGCGGCACCTCGGTGATGATCGAGGGCCGGCCGGTGTAGGTCGCGTGCAGCCGGGCGAGCTCGTTCTGGAACTCGGGATCGGTGCGGGCGAGCGTGTAGGCGGCATCCAGCTCGTCGAGGGCGGCGATGAGGGATTCGGGAACGTAGCGACCGCCGTACTCGCCGAAGTAGGGGCCCAGTTCGCCACGCAGCATCGTCATCAGGCAGCCAGGAATTCTGTGAGGGTGGCGATCGGGTCGCCCGTCACGAGCGCTTCGCCGATGAGCACGACGTCGGCGCCCGCGCGGCGGTAGTGCGCGACGTCGTCCGGGGTCTTAACCGCCGACTCGGCGATGCGGATGACCCCGCTCGGAATCGAGTCGGCCAGACGCCCGAACAGATCCTGATCGAGCTCGAAGGTGGACAGGTCGCGCGCGTTGACACCGATCAAGGGCGCCCCGAGGTCGACCGCGCGGCTCACCTCGTCGGCGGAGTGGGTTTCGACGAGGGGGGTCATTCCGAGCTCCGTGATGAGGGTGAAGAGCGACTGGAGGGTGGGCTGGTCGAGCGCCGCGACAATCAGGAGCGCCAGATCGGCTCCCGCGGCGCGGGCCTCGAAGACCTGGTACGGGTCGGCGATGAAGTCCTTGCGCAGCACGGGCAGGGAGACCGACTGGCGCACCGCCTCGAGGTCGTCGAGCGAGCCGCCGAAACGGCGACCCTCGGTGAGCACGCTGATGGCGCTCGCCCCGCCGGTCTCGTACGAGACGGCGAGCGAGGCCGGATCGGCGATCTCGGCGAGAGCACCCCGCGAGGGGCTGGCGCGCTTGATCTCCGCGATGATGTGCACGCGGTCGCGCGGGGTCAACGCGGCGACGGCGTCGAGAGCTTCGGGACGGGCGAGGGCGGCCGCCTCCACCTCAGCGAGACTGCGCGAGGCACGTCGCTGCGAGGCATCGGCGAGGGCCCCGGCGACGAGGTCGGTGAGCACCCTAGTCGTGAGCCTTGGGCGTGTAGCGCGAGCCGCCGACGCCGTAGCCCGCCTTCGCGAGCACCCAGCCGACGAGCAGACCGACGACGACGAGCACCGCCGAGCCGACGACGACCCACGGCAGGTCGAAGAAGAACGCGACCGTGCCGATCGTGAACGCGACGAGCATGATCGTGACCGCGGTCCAGGCCGCCGGCGAGTTTCCGTGGCCGGGATCAGTCTGGGTGTTCATCGAAGGCTCCAATTCTCGGGGTGTTCTGCTGCTGATTCTACCGGTCGTCGCGGTCGGCCGTGGGATCACGGCCGTCGCTCAGGGCATCCCAGTCGCCGATCGACGACGTCTCGGTGCCACCGATGTCGGACTGGACCGCCTGATAACGACGGGATGCCACCGGCCAGCGACGCGAGAACACGACGGTGAGCAGGCCGACGATGATCAGGGCGACCCCGGTGCCGAGCGCGGTCGCCGGCAGTGCCGACACGAACTCGGAGTCCACGAGCTGCCGGAGCGAGTCGGCGCCGGTGACGCCCGTGCTCGCGGTGACGGCCGCCGAACCCGCCGCCACCGGGTCGGCGAGCACGAGGGCCGCAGAGGTGACGATGAGGGCACCAAGCAGCGACTGGAGAACGCCGAGAACGACCCGGAAGACCGGACCGGCGATCGTCAAGGCTCCGGCGAGTGCGAGTCCGCTCAGGGCGAGCGCGGTCAGCGCGGGCGCCGCGACATCCCCGGAGACGAGGATCGCGCTGCCGTCGGTCAAGATCAGGGTGAACCACGGCTGCGTCCAGGTGAAGAGCACGATCGCGTTGAGGAGGACGAGCAGGAGGATGGTCTGCAGCCTCAGCTGCTGCGGCGTCATGGCAGTCGACGCATCGCGTTGGCGACCGCGACCGCGCGCAGCGGCGCCGCGGCCTTGTTCTGCGACTCCAGGTGCTCGGCCGCCGGGTCGGAGTCCGCGACGAGCCCGGCTCCGGCCTGCACGCGAGCGAGGCCGCCCACGATCGTGGCGGTGCGGATCGCGATCGCGAGGTCGGCATCCCCGGCGAAGTCGAGGTAGCCGACCACTCCCCCGTAGACGCCGCGCTGCGCGGGCTCGAGCTCGTCGATGATCTCGAGCGCACGCGGCTTGGGTGCGCCGGAGAGGGTGCCGGCCGGGAAGGTCGCTCGGAACACGTCGACCGCGGTCGTGCCCTCCCGCAGGTCGCCCTCGACCGACGAGACGAGGTGCATGATGTGGCTGAAACGTTCGACCTGCATGAACTCGGTCACCTCGACCGAGCCGGCGCGGCAGACCTTGAGCAGGTCGTTGCGCGCGAGGTCGACGAGCATGAGGTGCTCGGCCTGCTCCTTCGCGTCGGCGAGCAGCTCCTCGGCGAGATCGAGATCGGCCTCCGGCGTGTCGCCGCGCGGGCGAGAGCCCGCGATCGGGTGCATGTACACGCGGCGGTCGGTGACCTTGACGAGGGCCTCCGGGCTCGACCCGACGATCGAGTAGGGTTCGCCGGCGGCATCCACGAGCGACAGCAGGTACATGTAAGGCGACGGGTTCAGCGTGCGAAGCACGCGGTAGACGTCGATCGGGTCGGCGGTGATCTCGTGATCGAAGCGCTGCGAGATCACGACCTGGAACACGTCGCCGTCGCGGATGTACTGCTTCGACGTCTCGATCGCGGCAGCGAACT
>CALRZA010000063.1:0-8468 GCA_943372535.1 Auritidibacter sp. Marseille-P8566 | reverse complement strand
TCGGCACCGTTCGTGGCCTCGTAGAGCTCGGCTTGGTTGCGGGCCCACTCGCTCGTGCTGGGGGCGTATTCTCCGGTCAGGGGCATGGCTCTATTGTGCTCTCGTTCGTGCCGCGTCAACGATCGTGAACCGTGCAGAGTGAAGGTCGGCCTCTCGAGAGCTTCGTCCGACCAGCATCTCGAACTCGCCAGGCTCGACTACCCGCTCGGCTCGGGCCGTCACGATGGAACACGCCGCGGCGGCCACCGAAAACGAAACCTCGCAGACCTCCCCGGGCTGCACGAGTCTTTGCACGAACCCTTTGAGTTCACGATCGGCCCACGTCACACTCGTCACGGCATCGCGCACATAGAGCTGAACGGTCTCCATGCTCGGGCGGTCACCGGTGTTTGTCAGAGTGATGGTTCCCCGAAGCTCGCCGTCGACGCCGACCGTTTCCTCGTGGAGCCGGAGTCCGGAGTACTCGACCGACGTGTAGCTGAGACCTTCCCCGAAGGCGAAGAGCGGTTCCTGAGTGAGATCCGCATACCGATCACCATGCTGCCCACGGAGTTGGTTGTAGTAGACGGGCAGCTGACCGGCGTGCCGGGCAAACGAGATCGGAAGTCGCCCCGACGGCTCGATCTGGCCGAGGACGAGTTGGGCGATGGCTCGACCCCCCTGCATGCCGGGGTTGAAGGCCTCGATGATGGCCGCGAGACCGGGCGCCGAGGCAGGCAGGGTCGACGGCTTCGACTGGATGAGCACGAGCACCACGGGAACCCCGGTCGCCACGAGGCGATCGACCAGCGCGTTCTGGGCTCCCTGCAGCTCGAGGGTGGCTGTGGATCGGCCTTCTCCGATCAGGGCGATGGTGTCGCCCACCACGACGATGACGACGTCAGAGCGCCGGGCGACGCTCTCGGCCTCCGCGAGCAGGGCTTCGTCCGGAGCGGCCGCGACGAACAGTGGCGGTCGGGGCTGACCGTCCGGGTAGGTCTCACCGGCCGGGTCGGGAATGAGGTCTCCGATGTCGGCGCCGCGAGCGTGCAGCACCGTCCAGTCACCCGGAACCACGGATCGGAAGCCGTCGAGCACCGTGACCGTGTCGGACCGCGGATGCCCATCCGGCATCCAGTCGATCTGGCCGGATGCCCCGGCCCAGTCGCCCAACTGGGCGTGCGGGTCGTCGGCGTTCGGCCCGATGACGGCGATCGTCAACGGTCGCTCGGCCGACAGTGGGAGAACTCCGTTGTTTGCCAGAAGCACCAGGCTGCGCTGCGCCATCTCGAGGTTGATCGCGCGATGCTCGTCGGTGCCGATCACGCTGTCGCGGTCATCGCTGGCCACCCGCGGGTTCTCGAACAGCCCGAGATCGAACTTGAGAGTCAGGATCCGCCGCACGGCCTCATCGATCAGCCCCTCGTCGAGCAGACCGCTTGCGACCGCCTCCTGCGCGGCCTCGAAGAACTGCGGAGTGTTCATGATCTGGTCGTTGCCCGACTCAACGGCCAGAGTCGCCGCTTCGATATCCGACGCCACGATGCGCTGCTCCCAGACCATGCGCCCGACATTGTCCCAGTCCGTGACGAGAGTGCCTGAGAAACCCCACTCGCCCTTCAACACACCGTCCAGCAACCACCGGTTGGCGGTGACCGGCACTCCATCGATCGCCTGATATCCGAGCATGAAGGTTCGGCAGCCCTCCTGCACGGCACGCTCGAACGGTGGCAGAAACCACGACCGCAGCTTGCGCTGGCTGAGGTCGGCCTCGCTCGCGTCGCGGCCCCCTTGCGTCTCCGAGTACCCGGCGAAATGCTTGGCTGTCGCCAGGATCGCGGTCGGATCGGAGAGACCGTCTCCCTGGTAGCCGCGGATCATCGCGGCGCCCAGCTCCCCGATCAGGTGGGGATCCTCACCGAACGTCTCGCCGACGCGTCCCCAACGAAGGTCGCGAGCGATGCACAGCACGGGCGAAAAGGTCCAGTGGATGCCGGTCGCCGCGACCTCGATCGCCGTCGCCCGAGCCCCCCGCTCAATGAGCTGCGGATCCCAGGTGGACGCCATGCCGAGCTGAGTCGGGAAGATGGTCGCCCCGGGCCAGAAGGAGTGACCGTGGATGCAGTCGTCGGCGATGAGGATCGGAATGCCGAGCCGCGTGGTGGCCGCCTCGATCTGCGCTTGACGCACGCGCTCCGGGGAGGCGTGCAGGAGCGAGCCGCAGTGCTGGCGATGAATGGCCTCGTCGATTCCGGCCCGCGCATCGAGTTGGAGCATCTGACCCACCTTCTCCGCGAGGGTCATGCGGGCGACGAGATCGTCGACCCGAGCACTCGTCGGGAGGGCGGCATCTCGGTAGGGCATGGGGGGAATCGACTGAGGACTCATGAATGGCTCCTTTGGGCACTCTCCGGTCAAGTGTAGATTGATCTACATCCAACGAGCGTCATCATCCCCGATACTGGGAGCGGAGGAACGATGGAGAGCACGGTCGGCACGCGCAAGCGACGCCCCTCGATCTCCGACGTCGCCGTGCTCGCAGGGGTCTCGCCGGCGGCCGTCTCCAAGGTGATCCGAGACGCGTACGGCGTCAGCCCCGCAATGCGGGAGCGGGTGCAGTCGGCGATCACCGAACTCAACTACCGGCCTCGAATCGCCGCACGATCGATGCGCGGTTCGAGTTTCACCCTCGGATTCGAGATCCCCCACCTCGGCAATGAGTTCTTCACCCAGATCGTTCGCGGGGCGACGACCCAGCTGGAAGGGTCGGGATACCAACTCATCATCGCGCCCTCGCTCGGCGACCTGTCGGGGGAGCCCGCTCTCGAGTCCTTGGCCGACCGACAGGTCGACGGCATCATCGCGATCTCACCGGATGTCGCCCCCGAGTGGTTGGAACGACTGGCCGAGTACGTGCCGATTGTGCTCCTCGGACGCCACGACGACCCGGTCGCTTACGACACGGTGACCAACGACGACATCGCTGGCACCGAGGCCATGCTCGATCACCTCATCGCGTTGGGCCATCGCGACATTGCTCATCTGACTATCCAGGCCGCGACCGACCCGTCGTTGTCGCGCTCGCCTCACTCCGTGCGCCTGCGCACTTACGAGAAGCGAATGGCGAAAGAGGGCCTTGAGCCGCGGATCGTCTTCAGCTCACCGTTCGAGACCGACGCTCGGGCGGCCGCCCGCGCGCTCCTGCGGCAGTCGTCCGTTCCCACCGCGATCTTCGCGGGCAACGACACCTTGGCGATCGGTGTGCTGAGTGTCGTCGCCGAACTGGGTCTCGATCCTGCCGCAATCGCCGTCGCGGGCTACGACGACATCGACCTCGCGGGCCACGGACTCGTGTCCCTCACCACGATCGACCAGTTCGGCGATGAGATGGGCGCCGCCGCGGTGCGGCTCCTGCTTGAACGAATCCGCTCGGGCGGGCCGTCGCGACGCCACGTCATCGATCCCGTGCTGCGCGTTCGTCGGTCGACGGTCCCGACCCTCGATCCGCATCTCGTGCCCCAGGGCCACGGCACGTTCTCCGAGGGCTGACGCTCTCTGGTCCGTCAACGCGGACCACACTGCCTACCCCTTGACCGCTCCCGCCATTCCCGCCACGATCTGGCGGTTGAAGAAGATGAACATGACGAGCGGCGGGATGGTGATCAGCAGGATGTTCATGAAGAGCAGGTTGTACTGCGTCGTGAACTGGCTTTGGAAGTTGAACAGCGTCAGCTGAACCGTGGCGTTCTCGTCGCCGGGCAAGAAGTAGAGCGGGTTGGTGAAGTCGTTGAAGATGGCGACCGACTGCACCACGATCACGGTGATGACCACCGGCCGCAACAACGGGAAGATCACACGGAAGAACAAGCGAAGCGGACCCGCGCCATCCAGCGTGGCCGCTTCGTCAAGCTCCTTGGGAATCGACGAGATGAACGCTCGAAACAGCAGGATGGCGAACGCCAGACTGAACGCCACCTCGATCAGGATGAGCCCGTGAAGGGTCTTGAAGATCTTCAGCTGCTGCATCACCCAGATCGTGGGCACGACTGCCGGGGGAATGATGAGCCCCGACAGCACGATGAAGTCGATGAACGGGGTGATGCGTGACCGGCGGCGCTCGGCCACGAACGCGACCATCGCTGCCAGCACCACGAGGATCGCGACGCTCGATACCGTCAGGATCGTGCTGTTGATGAACGCAGTGATGAGCATGTAGTCGCGGGCCTGAACGACCTCGACGATGTTCTCCCACAGGCGCACTTCCGTCGGCCAGGTGAACTCGAAGAGGAGGGCTTCCTGCCGCGTCTTCATCGCTGTGGTGATGATGAAGAGGAACGGGATCACGAAGATGACGAACGACAGGATGATCGAGACGACCCCCAGCCAGTACTTGCGGATCACACGGCGCATCAGTCGACCGTCTTTCGGTTGAGGAACCAACTCAAGGGCAGGATGATCGCGGTGACGAGCAGGAAAAGGATCACGTTGCCCGCGGTCGAGAGGCCGTAGAACCCCGCCTGATACTGCTTGTAGATGACCGACGCGATGACGTCGGAGGTGAATCCGGGGCCCCCTCGCGTCATCGACCAGATCAGGTCGAACGACCGCAGCCCACCGATGAGCGAGAGGATGATCACGGTCACCGTCGCCGGTCGCGCGAGAGGCAGGATGATCTGGGTGAAGACCTTCCACGACCCGGCGCCGTCCACTCGTGCGGCCTCGAAGTACTCGCCCGGGATCGACACGATGCCCGCGATGTAGATGACGGTGGCGAGGCCCACCCCCTTCCACACATCGACCAACGCGACGGACAACAGCGCCCACGCCGGGTCGGTGAGCCAGTAGGGACCTTGGATGCCGACGACGGCCAACGCTTGATTGATCAGGCCGGTCGTGGGGTGCATGAGAACGGAGAAGGTGATGCCGACGCCGATCGTGCTGACGAGCACCGGGAAGAAGACGACGGACCTCAGCCAGCCACGAGCGACGATCTGCGACGTGAGAAGGACTCCCAGTCCCATTCCGAGCACGACCTTGAGGCCCGAGGTCACGAAGGCGTAGATGCCGGTGTTGATGAGCCCTTGAACGAGGTTGGGTTCGCGGAAGAACTGCACGAAGTTCTCAAACCCGATGAACTCCGAGTTGAAGAGCGACCACCGGGTGAGGCTGAAATAGAACGACGCGAAGGTCGGCGTCAGAAAGAGCGCGGCGTAGATCACGCCGGGGATGAGGAAGAACCAGTAGGTGTAGGGGGATTTCATCCCCTTACGCCGAGCGGGACGGCGAAGGCCCTGAGTCGGGCGTGTGCCCGGGGTGGTCATTGTGGTCATCGTTGACTCCGTCCCGAAGGTGGTGAGCCCGGCCCCGGACCGCGGGGCCGGGCTCACACGATTGTGCTGCCGGATGTTACTGGACTATTACCAGCCCTCGAGTCCGAGCTGCTGGGCCTGCTTCTCGACGTCCACGTCGTACTGAGCGGCACCATCAGCGGCGGAGGTGATTCCCGATCCGACGGCGACGGTGATCTGCTCCAGCGCCGGTCCCTTGATCGGGCTCAGGAACTCGAGCGCCGGCTGGGTGCCGCCTTCCTTCTCGAAGTAGGGCAGCATGTCGGCCACGGCGGCCGGCACGTCGTCCGGAAGGGTGCAGCCCTCGATGAGGTACGGGCCCTGCACACCGACCGTCGCGGTCTGGATCTCACAGGCCTCGACGGAGGCCGCGAACTCCACGAACTTCTGAGCGGCGGCCAGCTCGGCGCCCTCGGTCGACTTCGGGATGTAGAGACCAGCGGGCATCCAGGTGGTGAGGGCAACCGAGTCAGCGTCGGTTCCCGGGAGGGCGAACACACCGATGTCGTCGATCTTGTCGGGCGCGTTGGCGATGATCGACTGGATCGCGAAGGTCAGCATCGGGTAGTGAGCACCCTCGCCGTTCGCGAGCTTGAGGATCGTCTGGTCGAAGGTCGCGGACCCGAAGTCCTCGTTGAGGTAGCCGCCCTCGAACACCTCCTGCAGGTGCTCGAAGCCCGCACGAGCGGCGTCATCGGTCGCGTACTTGACCTCGTTGGCCGTGTACTTGTCGGCCCACTCCGGGTCTTCAGCGAGCACGTTGGCGAAGTCGGCGAGCACGAAGAGCTGCGAGGTCCACGTGTCCTTGTAGCTCTGCAGCACCGCGGTCTTGCCCGCGGCCTTGATCGCCTCGTTGTTTGCCATGAAGTCATCCCACGTGAGGGGAACCTCAAGACCGAGCTCGGCGTAGATCGCCTTGTTGTACATGATCGCGCCGCCCATGGCCGTTCCCAGGGGAACGCCGTAGGCCACGCCGTCGACGCTCACGGTCGACTGGAACGACGGGAGCACGCTCGCGAGGGCCGCGTCGGTCATGGGCACGAGGGTGTCGGCCGGGGAGAGCGCCTGGAAGAGCGATCCCGCGTTGTAGAAGAACACGTCGGCCATTTCGCCGGTCGCGAGACGGGTCTTCACGATGTTGTCGCCATCGGCGCCGCCGGGGCGAGTTTCGACATCGACCGTGATGTTCGGGTTGGCCGCCTCGAAGGCGGAGATGAGAGCGTCCGCGGTCTTGATCGAGTTCTCACCATCGTCGATGAGGTACGTGATCTCGACGGGGCCGTCTTCGGCCGCCGGCGCGCATCCCGCGAGGGTGAGACCGATCACGCCGAAGGCGGCGACAGCCACCATCGCGGAACGGCGGGTCTTGAGTGAAAGCATTCTGACCTCCATGTGTTCAAGCGTCCGGCCTCGGTGCCGGGCGCTCGGTTGAAACGAATCAACGTGGGGCACGCTACGTGGGTGATTCCGATTGTGTCAAACGTTCTACGGTAACGATAGAGTAACGCGAGTTGGCCGTCGAGGATTTTCCCGGCAGCGAATGGAGAACGGTTGACACTTTTGGCCGTCTCCGACGGAGAACGATTGACAAAGGCGCATCGGGTCACCGATCCTGATGGCCGATCGGAAGGCCTCATGACTGTCACGACAGAAGCACCCACCACGACGACATCCGCGCGAGTGGAGTCGGTGAGCACGCAGTTCGCGCCGACCCTGCTCGGTGTGCCCGGTGACGAACTCGCCATCACATGGACCGTCGCCGCTGACCGCCCGGGACTCACCCAGCTGGCCTACGAGATCGAGGTAGCGAGTAACCTGAGCTTTCGCACCGACCGGGCGACGACCGGGGAAGTCCCGTCCAACGAGGCGATCAGCCGACCGGCGCCCGGCGGCCGTCTGGAGAGTCGCGAGACACGATTCGTGAGGGTACGGATCCGCACCGAGGACGGATGGAGTGGGTGGGGGCCGGTCGCGCGGGTGGAAGCGGGTCTCACGTCAGCCGACGATTGGTCCGCCACCGCGGTGGGCATCCCGTCGACGGTCGAAGGCCCCGCCCCGATGCTGCGCACGGAGTTCCACCTCAACGAGGTGCCGATCACCGCCCGCCTGTACGTGACCTCGCTCGGGCTCAACACGGTCGAGATCAACGGGTCCCGCGTCGACGACGTGCACCTCGCTCCGGGCTGGACCTCCTACGACGGGCGCCTGGTCGTGTCGACCGTGGATGTCACTGCGGCACTGCGCTCCGGCGCGAACGCGATCGGCGCGACCTTGGCGGATGGGTGGTACCGCGGAGCGCTGGGCTGGACGGGTCAGCACTCGCACTACGGCGACGAGCTAGCCCTCATCGCTCAACTCGAGATGACGTTCGCCGATGGCTCCACCCGCCGCGTGGTGACCGATCCCTCGTGGCGCGGTTCCTTCGGTTCGATCCGGGCGGCAGGGATCTATCTCGGATGCGACCTCGATCAGCGCGAACATCCACACGGATGGAGTTCGCCCGGTTTCGACGACTCGGCGTGGTCGAGCGTGCAGGTCGTGCCCCTCGACACCGCGACTCTCGACCCCAACACCGCGCCGCCGGTGCGCACCGTCGACGAACGACCGATGGAGCGGCTCGAGAACTCGCCGGGGTTCATCCTCGACAGCGGGCAGAATCTGGCCGGGTGGGTCCGACTCACCGTCGAGGGCACCACCGGCGACACCGTCGTCGTGCGTCACGCCGAGGTGCTCGAATCGGATGGCACCCTGCACACCCGATCCCTGCGCACCGCCCGCGCGACCGACACCTATGTGCTCGAGGGCGATGGGACTCATGTTCTCGAGCCCGAGTTCACCTTCCACGGCTTTCGCTACGCCGACGTTGTCACGACGGCTCGCGTGGTCTCCGCGACGGCGATCGCGATCAGCAGCGACATTCAGCCCCGCTCGACATTCACGAGTTCGGAGCCCCGGCTCGAACGACTTCATTCGAACGTCGCCTGGTCTCAGCGAAGCAACTTCGTCTCCGTCCCAACGGACTGCCCGCAACGTGATGAGCGCCTCGGGTGGACCGGGGATGCGCAGGCCTTCGCCGCGACCGCGAACACCCTGTTCCACTCGGCGGGATTCTGGGCCTCGTGGCTCAAAGATCTCGAGCTC
>CALRZA010000062.1:0-8607 GCA_943372535.1 Auritidibacter sp. Marseille-P8566 | reverse complement strand
CGCGTCGAAGGGTCTCTACCCGGCCGTCGACCCGCTGACCTCGACCAGCCGCATCCTCGACCCGCGCTACCTGGGCGCCGACCACTACCGCGTGGCCACGAGCGTCAAGGCGATCCTGCAGAAGAACAAGGAACTGCAGGAGATCATCGCGATCCTCGGTGTCGACGAGCTCTCGGAAGAGGACAAGATCACGGTGTCGCGCGCGCGCCGCATCCAGCAGTTCCTCTCGCAGAACACCTACATGGCGAAGAAGTTCACCGGTGTCGAGGGTTCGACGGTTCCGCTCAAGGACACGATCGAGTCGTTCGACGCGATCACCAAGGGTGAGTTCGACCACGTCGCCGAGCAGGCCTTCTTCAACGTCGGTGCGATCTCGGATGTCGAGGCCCGCTGGGCTCAGATCCAGAAGGAGAACGGCTGATCATGGCCGACCTCCGGATCAGCGTCGTCTCGGCCGACCACGAGGTGTGGTCGGGCGTGGGCAAGCAGATCATCGCCCGCACGACCGAGGGCGAGATCGGTATCCTGCCCGGGCACGAGCCGATCCTCGCGATCCTCGGCGCGGGCGAGGTGCGCATCACGACCGCCGACGGCGAGGTCATCACCGCGAACGCGGATGACGGCTTCCTGTCGGTCGAGCACGACACCGTGACGATCGTGGCGCGCAACGCCGAACTGGTCAGCCAGGGGTAAGACCATGCTCGTGGCGATGGCAGGTCTGCCCGGCACCGGAAAGTCGACGCTCGGGCAGGTCATCGCGAGCCGGCTCGGCATTCCGGTGGTGCCCGTCGACCCGATCGAGACCGCGATCCTCCAGGCGGGGATCGCGTCCGATCAGCCGACGGGTCTCGCCGCGTACCTGGTGGCCGAGACGCTCGCCGAGCGCGTGCTCGAGAGCGGTCGAGGGGTGGTCGTGGATGCGGTCAACGCCGTCGCTCCCGCCCGCGAGCAGTGGCTGAACCTCGCCGAACGCATGGGGGAGCCCCTGCGCTTCATCGAGGTCGTCTGCTCCGATCCCGAGGTGCACCGCAGCCGCATCGAGGCGTGGCGGCGCTCCATGCCGCACATCCAGCTGACGTGGAATGCCGTCGAGCAGAGCTTCGACGACTACGCCGAGTGGGCGGGCGCCAGCGCCGCCGTGCCCCGCATCACTCTCGACTCCGTGGAGCCGCTGGGCGCCAACGTCGAGCGTGCGGTCGCCTTCCTTCAGGGCTGATGCTGCTGATCCTTCCGCCGTCCGAGACCAAGCGCGACGGGGGTCACCCCGACACGCGACTGCGACTGGACGCGCTGTCGTTCCCCGCGCTCACGGCACCGCGTCGCGCGGCCCTCGCGGGGCTGCGCGCGGCGAGCCGCACGGTGGCCGGGGCGATGACGGCGTTCGGGCTCGGGCCGACGCAGCGTGCCGAGATCGACCGCAACCGGGCGATCGGTTCGTCGCCGGTGATGCCCGCGCTCGAGCGCTACACGGGTGTGCTCTTCGACGGCCTCGCGAGCGAGAGCCTGGATGCTGCGGCGCGGCGGTTTGCGGGCGCGCACGTCGTCATCCACTCGGCCCTGTTCGGGCTCGTGGGAGCGGACGACCCCATTCCGGCCTATCGGCTCTCGCACGACTCGAAACTGCCCGACGTGCGTCTGCGCCCGCTGTGGCGGGCGCCGATCTCGACCGAGCTCGCCGCTCGCCCCGATCTGCTGCTCGATCTGCGCAGTGAGATGTACGCCGCGCTGGGCCCGGCTCCCGCGGGAGCCTGGTACCTGCGGGTCGTCTCGGAGGATTCCACGGGCCGACGCCAGGCGCTGTCGCACTTCAACAAGAAGGCGAAGGGCGAGTTCACGCGCGCGGTGGTCTTGTCGGGCATCGACCACGCCTCGATCCAGGACCTGCTCGATTGGGCGCCCACGGTGGGGGTGCGCCTCGAGCGCGGGGCGCCGGGCGAACTCGACCTCGTGGTGTAGCGGACCCTCGAATCCGCCGCGGGTCAGCCTCGCGCTGACGGGGCGCGGTGGCACCCCACGAGGTGATCGTCGACGAGGCCGGCGGACTGCATCAACGCGTACATCGTCGTCGGCCCGACGAAGCGAAAACCTCGACGCCGCAGATCGGCGCTCAGAGCCGTCGATTCGGCGGTGATCGCGGGCAGGTCCGCAAGGGTCGTGGGGCGCGCGCGACGGCTCACGGGCGCGAACGACCAGATCAGGGCGTCGAGGCCTCCGGCCACCTGCGCCGCCAGGTCGAGAGCGGCCTGGGCGTTGCCGATCGTCGCGACGATCTTGGCGCGGTTGCGGATGATGCGCTCATCGCTCATGAGGCCCTCGACCCGAGCCTCGTCCCACGTCGCGATCTCGGCTGGATCGAAGCCCTCGAACGCGTCACGGAACCCGGGCCGCCGTCGCAGGATCGTGATCCACGACAGTCCGGCTTGGAACGCTTCGAGGCTGATCTTCTCGAACAGGGCTCGGTCTCCGTGAAGGGGCCGACCCCACTCCTCGTCGTGGTAGCGCGAGTACTCGGCGTCATCGCCGACCCACCCGCAGCGTGCCAGGCCGTCGAGGCCGACGACCAGATCGGGGCGACTCACGATCGGTGCTCGATGCCCTCGTGGTCGAGAAGCCAGATCTTGGTCGGGATGCCGTTGCCCCCGCTGTAGCCCGTGATGCGGGAGTTGCTCGCCAGCACGCGGTGGCACGGCACGATGATCGGGATGGGGTTCGCTCCGACCGCGCCCCCGACCGCCCGGCCCGCGGTGGGGCGCCCGGTCGCGAGCCCCAGCTCCCCGTAGGACGCGACCTGACCGAACTCGAGCTGCGACAGCTCGAGCCAGATCGCCCGCTGGAACTCGGTGCCTCGCAGCGAGACGGGCACGTCGAAGGTCGTGCGCGTGCCGGCGAAGTACTCGGTGAGCTGGGACGCCGCGCGATTCAGGATGGCGTCAGGCGCCTCGGATTCGCCGTCCCGCGGCAGTCGCCCGTCGCGTTCGATCACGAGCGAGGTGACCGCGGTGCCGTCGCCGGACAACTCGATCCGGCCGATCGGAGAGGTGATGCGACGCAGGTGGGGGCCGGAGAGGGGAGTCGACGCTGAGGACATGCTCCGACTGTAGCGGCGGCCTCCGGCAGGCTTCTGGCTGTTTTCGGACATGGGGGAGCCGAGTCGCCGGAGGGTCGTCGGGAGGAGTGGAGCGATCAGAGGCCGTCGGTCCTCGGGGTGATGTTGATGCTCTCGTTGAGCTCGGTGATGCGAGCGTTGAGCGCGTCGAGCTCCTCGATCAGTCCGTTGTACTCCACGACCCGGGCGTCGACGCTCGTGAAGAGGGCGTCCAGCTCGGCCTGACGAGCGAGCAGCGCGTTGCGCTCGCGATCGAACTGGGCTTGCGACGAGAAGTCGCCGGCATCGGCCCGCGCGTTGAACGAGTCGATGTCGCGGTTGAGGGCGTCGTAGCCGGCGTTGTAGGTCGCCTCGTCGGCGTTGATCGATGCCTCGAGGGTTTCGAGGCGGGCCACGAGCGCGTCGATCTGCGCCTCCTGCTCCTCGAACACGGCGGACGAGGCGTCGTGAAGGGCGATGATGGCGGCGCGATCGACGAAGTACTGGGAGTAGTACTCCTCGAGTTCGTCGCTGATGTCGGCGAACTCGGTGGCGACGATCGAGTGCAGCTCGTTGATGCGCTGGCCGGGCTCGGTCTTGGCGTAGAACGCCAGGGTCTCCGTCAACTCCTCGTCGTCGGCCCGCGCGGTCACCTCGGCCTCGAGGAGCACCTCCAGCCGCTCGCGCTCGGCCTCATCCAGGCGATCCCAGGCGGCGTGCAGCATCTCGTGGGCCGCGACGACCTCCTCGATGCCCGCGAGACGGTCGTCGGTCACGTCATAGAGATAGATGCGCTTCTCATCGGGGAGGTAGCACCCGAGGATGCCGACATCCTCGAGTTGGGTCGCGCAGATCTCGTCGAAGTCGCCCTCGCTCTCGATCGAGGGAGCGCTCGCGAGGAACAGGAATCGCCCGTGCTCGGTCATCGTCGTGCGCTCGGAGTAGAGCGACACGGTCTCCGAGGGTTCGTACTGCCAGACAACGAACTGGTCGGCGATCCGCTGCGGGTTGAGGGCGACCCACGTCGATCCGGCGATCAGGGCGACGTTGAGGAGCACGGCGATGATGATCGCGGATGCCCCGCCCGCACCCAGGCGAGCCCGCTCGATCCGACGGGGGACTTCTGCGGGCTCGCTGGCCGTGATATCGCTCACGGCTGGAACTCTACCGGGTGATTACTGAGGTTTACTGCTGCAGTGCGAGCTGGATGTCGAGGGTGATCGCGACGTCATCGCCGAGGGTCATGCCGCCGGCTTCGAGGGCGTTGTTCCAGCTCACGCCGAAGTCCTGCCGGTTGATCGTCGTCGTGAGAGTCGCCCCGGCCTTGACGTTGCCGTAGCCGTCGGTCATGACGCCGCCGAACTCACCGGTCAGCGCGATCGGGCGCGTGACACCGCGCAGCGTGAGCTCGCCGTTCACGGTGAACGCGTCGGGGGTGCCCTCGATCGAGGTGGAGGTGAAGGTCATCGTGGGGTGCTCGTCAGCCAGGAAGAAGTCGCTCGTGCGCAGGTGGGCATCGCGGGCTTCGACCTTGGTGTTCACCGAGGCGACATCGATGGTCGCAGTGACGGTGGAGTCGAGAGGGTTCTCGGCGGTGACGACCGTGACGTCGAAGGTCTCGAAGGTGCCGCGCACCTTGCTGATCATGAGATGGCGCACCGAGAAGCTCACCTCGGAGTGGGTCGGGTCGAGGGTCCAGGTGCCGACGCGGTAATCAGGATGGATGTCAGTAGAGGTTGTCATGACAAGTGAAAGTTGACGCATCACCTATCTATTCCCGATTTCTGTGATGTGTCACAGAAATTCGTCGAGAAGGCTCAGTGGCCCGTCAAGGGGCCCATCGCCCGCGCGACCAGAGACGGCCGATCGGTCAACTGCTCCTCGCGGTCCGCGGCGGTCATCGCCAGCAGACCGGCGTTGGCGCCGAGGAACCGCAGGGGTTCGACCTCCCATGAGGGGGAGCGATGGTTGACCCACGGCAGTCGGGTGAGGTCACTGTCGCTGCCGGTCACCAGATCGGCGAGCGTTCGACCGGCGAGGTTGGTGGTGCTGAGTCCGTCGCCCACATAGCCTCCGGCTGAGCCGATGCGGGTGCCGGTGTCGAAGCCGACGCTCGCGTGCCAGTCGCGGGGCACGCCCAGCGGGCCGCCCCAGCGATGGGTGACGCCGGCATCCCCGATCGCCGGGAAGAGCTCGCCCAGGGTGCGGCGCAGGTGCTCGAAGACGGCGGGCACCCGGTCGTATTCGGCGCGGATGGCGCTGCCGAGGTGATAGCGCGCGCCCCGGCCTCCGAAGGCGAAGCGGTTGTCGGCCGTGCGCTGCCCGTAGATCAGCAGGTGCCGGTAGTCGGTGAAGGTCATGCCGTGGTCGAGGCCGACCTCCTGCCAGAACGACTCGGGCAGCGGCTCGGTGGCGATTATGAGCGAATAGAGGGGGAGCACGCGGCGGTGCGTCTGGGGCAGCGCCGCGCCGTAGCCCTCGAGCGCGACGATCACGGCATCCGCCGTCACAGTGCCGTGCACCGTCTGCACCCGGCCGGGGCTCCAGCCGGTCACCTCGGTGGCTTCGTGGACGACGACCCCGCGGCTCTCGAGCACGCGCGCCAGACCGCGCACCAGCCGGGCCGGATGGATGCGCGCGCACGCCGGATCGAACGTCGCCGCGACCGCCCCCGCGGCCTTCACTCGCTCGGCGGGCCACCACTGCACCGCGTCCACGCCGAAGCGCTCCGCCTCGGCGTGGTCGGCCCGGGCGGCCGCCTCCTGCACCGCCGAGCGGGCGTAGGCGACGGTGCCGCCCTTCGCGTAGTGGATGTCGAGTCCCGCGGCATCCGCCGCGCGCCCCACCTCGTCGACGGTGTCGATCATCGCCCGCCGCATCCGCAGAGCCGCATCGAGGCCGTGCGTGCGCGCGAGCGAGGCCGTCGAGCGGGGGAACAGGGCGCTGCACCACCCGCCGTTGCGGCCGGAGGCCCCGAAGCCCACGATCGACTTCTCGAGCACGGTGATGCGCAGGGTCGGGTCGCGCTCGAGGAGGTACCAGGCCGTCCACAGGCCCGTCAGGCCGCCACCGATGATCGCGACGTCGGCATCCCGGTCACCGGGCAGGGCGGGGCGGGGCGTGAGGTCGTCGTCGACCGTCGCGTGCCAGAACGACAGCTCGCGAAGCCGCGCGGGATCTAGAGCTTCGTCCACGCCTCGGTCAGCACTCCTCGCAGGATCCCCTCGATCTCGTCGAACTCGGCGGGACCGATCGTCAGCGGC
The DNA here is from genome assembly GCA_943372535.1 of Auritidibacter sp. Marseille-P8566. GTDB lineage: Bacteria > Actinomycetota > Actinomycetes > Actinomycetales > Microbacteriaceae > Rhodoglobus. The sequence continues at coordinate 2,259 of CALRZA010000062.1, read as the reverse complement.
GGCGCGAGCTGGATCACGGGGTCACCGCGGTCGTCAGCGCGGCAGTACAGGCCCGCCTCGTAGAGCGCCTTGGAGAGGAAGCCGCGCAGCAGACGCTCCGACTCGGCGTCGTTGAAGGTCTCGCGCGTCGCCTTGTCCTTGACGAGTTCGATGCCGAAGAAGTAGCCGTCACCGCGCACGTTGCCGACGATCGGCAGATCGGTCAGGCGTTCGAGCGCCTGACGGAACAGCGGCGAGTTCTCGCGCACGTGGGCGTTGAGGCCCTCCTCCTCGAAGATGTCGAGGTTGGCGAGCGCGACGGCCGACGAGACCGGGTGACCGCCGAAGGTGTAGCCGTGATAGAACGCCGTCGTGCCGTGCTTGAACGGCTCGTAGACCTTCTCCGACACGATCGTGGCTCCGATCGGCGAGTAGCCGCTCGTCATGCCCTTGGCGCACGTGATCATGTCGGGCTCGTAGCCGTAGGCGTCGCACGCGAACATGTGGCCGATGCGGCCGAACGCGCAGATGACCTCGTCGCTCACGAGCAGCACGTCGTACTGGTCGCAGATCTCGCGCACCCGCTGGAAGTAGCCGCGGGGCGGGGGAAAGCATCCGCCGGAGTTCTGCACCGGCTCGAGGAAGACGGCCGCGACGGTCTCGGGGCCTTCGAACTGGATCATCTCCTCGATGCGATTCGCCGCCCACTGACCGAACTCCCACTCGGGATCCGTCGCGCCGGCGGAGGGCACGAAGCCCATCTCCTCGGAGCGGTAGTAGTTGGTGTTGGGCACGCGGAAGCCGCCCGGCACGAGAGGCTCGAACATCTCCTTCATGGCCGGGATGCCCGTGATCGCGAGCGCGCCCTGCGGGGTGCCATGGTAGGCGATCGAGCGGGAGATCACCTTGTGCTTGGTCGGGCGGCCCTGCAGCTTCCAGTAGTACTTGGCGAGCTTGAAGGCGCTCTCGACCGCCTCACCGCCTCCGGTGGAGAAGAACACCCGGTTGAGGTCGCCGGGCGCGTACGACGCGAGCCGGTCGGCGAGCTCGATCGCGCTCGGGTGGGCGTACGACCAGAGCGGGAAGAAGGCGAGCTCGGAGGCCTGCTTCGCGGCGACCTCGGCCAGGCGCGTGCGGCCGTGTCCGGCGTTGACGACGAAGAGCCCGCTGAGGCCGTCGAAGTACTGCTTGCCCTTCGAGTCCCAGATGTGGTGGCCCTCGCCCTTGACGATGATGGGCACCCCGTGGCCGTCCTCCATGACGGACTGGCGGGTGAAGTGCATCCAGAGGTGGTCCTTCGCCTTCTGCTGAAGGTCGGCCTCATCCCAGACGGGGCGGTCGCTCGTGCTCATGAGATATCGCTTCCTCGGGGCCGCGCGTCAGCGCGTGCCCCAGTTGTAGAACTGCTTGTGGAGCTTGAGATAGACGAACGTCTCGGTCGACTGCACGCCCTCGATGCCGCGGATCTGCTTGTTGAGGAGGTCGATGAGGTCTTCATCGTTCTCGCAGACGACCTCGGCGAGGATGTCGAAACTGCCGGCGGTGAGCACGACGTAGTCGACGGCGGGCAGACGCCCGAGGTGTTCGGCGACGGTCGTCGTGTCACCGGCGACGCGCACCCCGATCATGGCCTGACGGTAGAACCCGAGCTGCATGGGATCGGTGACGGCGACGACCTGCATGACGCCCGAGTCGGTGAGTTTCTGCACGCGCTGCCGCACCGCGGCTTCGCTGAGACCGACGGCCTTGCCGATCTCGGCATACGAGCGACGACCATCCTCCTGCAGCTGCTCGATGATCGCCTTCGACACCTCGTCGAGCTGCACGGGCTTCGACCGGGGCTGGCGCGGTGTCGGGCTCATGGCTCGATTCTGTCAGTGAGTGTGATCGCGTACAAGCGATTCCGCACTCTGGGAGGCGAATCACTGCTGAAATCGTCATCCGTAGGCTTCAGAACGACCCCTCCGCCCGGTACCGTGGTGGCATGAGCGCAACCGAACTCCGCAACTTCATCAACGGTGAGTACGTGGCCGCCGCCGCCGACGCCGGCTTCGACGTGATCGATCCCGCCACCGAGGCGACCTATGCGACCTCGCCCGTGAGCGGCGCCGCCGATGTGGATGCCGCCTTCTCCGCCGCGGCGACCGCCTTCGAGACCTGGGGCGAGTCCACTCCCGCCGAGCGGCAGCTCGCGCTCTTCCGCATCGCGGACGCGATGGAGGCTCGCGCCGAGGAGTTCGCCGATCTCGAGTCGAAGGACACCGGCAAGCCCCGGGCCTC
>CALRZA010000061.1:0-8611 GCA_943372535.1 Auritidibacter sp. Marseille-P8566 | reverse complement strand
TGGCGACGCCCATGACCGCGGCGGCGGCCGGGCCCGCTCCCGAGCCGGTCGTCGTCGGCAATCAGCTGGTGGATGCCCGCACGGGTGCCCCGTGGCAGGCGCGCGGCGTGAACTTCCCGGGCTTCGAGTACGCCTGCGCTCAGGGCTGGGGCTACGGTCGTGCCACCGCGAACGCCGTCACCGCCGAGGCGATCGCCTCGTGGCGCGCCACGGCGGTGCGGGTGCCCCTCAACCAGGACTGCTGGCTCGGCACGAACGGCGCACCTCGGGGCGGCGGGCGCACTGCGGAGGGCTATCGCGCCGCGGTCGCCGCCTTCGTGGCCGATCTCACGGCGGCCGGTCTCGTCACGATCATCGACCTGCACTCGTGGAAGACCGACACGACGAGCAACATCGTGGGGCAGCGGGCGATGCCGGATGCGGCATCCGTCACGTTCTGGTCGTCGGTCGCCGCCCGGTTCGCTGACTCGCCCTCGGTGATCTTCGACGCCTTCAATGAGCCCTACTCGCGCTGGAACGCCGCGACCGGTCAGTGGGCCTTCTCGCTCACCTGGGACTGCTGGCAGAACGGCGGATGCCTCGCTCCGATCGAAGACGACTACACGCCCACCCTGAGCGGCACGACCTATCCCGTGGTCGGTATGACGGCGATCGTCGAGGAGATCCGGGCGGCGGGCGCGACGCAGCCGATCATCCTCTCGGGCATCGACTACGCGAACGACCTGCGCGGCTGGCTCGCCCACCGCCCCGACGACGACCAGCTCATCGCCGGCTTTCACAACTACCGCGGGCAGCGCTGCCAGACCTCGACCTGCTGGTCGGCCGAAGTCGCCCCCGTGGCCGCCGTCGTGCCCGTGATCGCCGGGGAGTTCGGCCAGACCGACGGCGCCAGCGACCACCTCACCGGGTGGATGACGTGGGCCGACTCCCGCGACATCGGCTACCTCGCGTGGGCCTGGTGGGTGCTCTCGGGCAGCCCCACCGAGCTGGCCCTGCTCTCCGCGGATGACGGCACCCCGATCGCGCCGCTCGGCACGGCCCTGCGCGCCCACCTCGTCGCCCTGGATCCCGGATGCCCACCCCGCGGTACTCCGGCCCTGACGGCCGGCTGGGTGCCGCCCGAGGGCACCACCGCGTGCCTCGCCGGGGCATCCCCACCGCTCACCGCGAGTGTGGCGCCGCAAGCTGAGCAGTCGGCCCCGGCATCCGCTCCTGCTGAACTCGAGCCGGTCGAGCGGGGCCTGCTCTCGGTGATCGGCCATCATCGCCGCTGACCGTCGATGAGAGGGCTCTCACCGTCAGCACTGATCCGCCTCATCGTCGGTGACGAGTCTGTTCTTACGGCACCCGGCCGCTACCGAAGGAGAGGAACCCATGACCAAGCTCACCAACCGCACGGGCCTGATGGCCGGTGCCGTCGCCACCGCACTCGCCCTGACCCTGGGTGGCGTCGCCGTCGCTCAGGCCGACAACCCCGACCTGTTCGGCGGAATCGGCACCGAGGCACCAGCCCCGATCGAGCTCCCCGCCGCGCCGCAGGACGACTCGAACACGTCGACCAACACGTCGGAGAACACCTCCAACAACACCTCGGAGAACACGTCGAACAACACCTCGAACAACACGTCCGAGAACACTTCGAACAACACGTCGAACGACTCCTCCGATGACGTCAGCACCGGCGGCGACGACAGCGCCGCGTACGACAGCGATGACGACGACGCGGATGACGTGACCGACGACGTCGACACCGACGACAGCGACGACGACACGGACGACGACGCCGACGACAGCGACGACGCCGACGAGGACTGAGCGCTGTCAGCGCCCCCAACGACAGAACGGCTGAACTCCCACTGAGAGTTCAGCCGTTCTGCGTGTGCGCCGGGCGATGAACCGCCCGCCGTGATCACTCTGTCGGGGTAGCGGGATTTGAACCCACGACCTCTTCGTCCCGAACGAAGCGCGCTACCAAGCTGCGCCACACCCCGATCCGCTCGCGCCGAAACGCGAACCTCTCAAGAATACCCGATATCTCCGGCGGTCAGTGTCACGATCACGGCTTCGGGCGGGCAGGCGAACCGGAAGGGCGCGTAGATCGACGTTCCGATGCCCGCGCTGACGTTGAGCAGAGCCCCCCGGCGGGCGTGGTGCCACACGCTCAGGCCCTGGGCCTGCTCGCGAGGGATGTCGCAGTTCGTCACGAGGGGAGCCACCCCGGGGATGCGCACCTGTCCGCCGTGCGTGTGGCCCGCGAAGATCACGTCGGCGCCGTTGGTGACGAAGGCGTCGAGCACCCGGCGATAGGGAGCGTGGGTCACGCCGATCGTCACGGGCTCGGGGCCCGAGCGGTCATCCTGCCAGCCGACGTTCTCGCGCATGTCCTCGACGATCGCGGGAAGCTGGTCGGTGCGATCCCAGCCCCGATGAGCGTCGTTGACGCCGACGAACTCCAGCCGCGAGCCACGCAGCTCGATGGCGCGCGCGGCGTTGTTGAGCGACCACCAGCCGAGCGTGTCCTCGAAGTAGCGCTCCAGGCCCGCGGTGTCGAGGCTCGCCGCCTTGTCGGGTCGGGCGGAGGGGGAGAGGAAGTAGCCGAACGGGTTCTTGGCCTGAGGCCCGAAGTAGTCGTTCGAACCGTGGACGTAGACGCCGGGAACACCGCGGAACGGGCTCAGGGCGCGGCGCAGGCCGTCCAGCCCCTTCTCGTGGCCGAGGTTGTCGCCGGTGTTCACGATCATATCGGGCTCGAGCATCGCGAGCGACGCGACCCAGTCCTGTTTGCGGCGCTGCCACGGGGCCATGTGCAGGTCGGCGAGGTGCAGCACCGTGATGTCGCGGGCGCCAGGATCGAGCACCGGCAGCACCTCGTGGCGGATCGTGAAGCGGTTGCGCTCCACGATGACGCCGTAGGCGAAGGCCGCCGCACCCGCGGCCGCCACCACCGAGAGAGCGGTGGTGGCAGCCGTACGCGGGGTCAGGGTCAACAGACGACCTTGGTGACCGTCAGGGTCACCGGCACGCCGGGCACATTGAACGACCCGGGTGACGGGTTCGAGGCCTTCACCTTGCCGTCCTTCGGATCGCCGGGAAGTGTGCCGACCGGCAACACCTCGCAGACCTCGGTGATGTCGTTGTAGCCGGCACCGTTGAGGATGCCCGACGCCGTGGCGAAGTCGTTGGTCTCGCCGTCACCGACGGCATCCGGGAAGGCGACCTTGTTGCCCTTCGAGATGTAGACCTTGATCACGATGCCCTTGGCCGACGACGTGCCGGCCGGGGGATCCGTCGCCGCGATCTTGCCGGCCTCCACCTCGGAGTCGACCTCGCCTGCGACCTCGAAGCCGAAGCCGAGACCCTCGAGCAGCGCCTTGGCCGCCTCGGGGCTCTGGCCGCGCACGTCGGGAACCTGCAGACCCGAGCCGGTGAGCAGCGAGGCCGCGGCCGGCGGGAACTGCCCGCCACCGAACTTGGCCCCGAGGATCGCCATGGTGCCGTTCTGGATCACGTGACGCAGCTGGTTGCCGCGCGTGCCCTGCCAGCTGTAGCTCGAGAGCGAGACCTTGCCGATCGAGTTGCCCACCCACACCGCGGAGGTCGCGTTGGTGGTCGAGGCGATGATCCAGGTGTCGGTCGCGGAGTCGGTCGTTCCGGTCTTGCCCATGATCGGGATGCCGTTGCCGGGGTTCGACGCGCTACCCGTGCCGCCCGACATCACGCCCTGCAGCGCGAACGCCGCCGTCGCCGCGACATCAGCGGTGATCGCCTGGCGGCAGTCCGGAGCCTGTCCGACCTGGTCGGTGCCGTCGGGCATGGTCACCTTGTCGATGATCACCGGCGCGCAGTACTTGCCGCCCGCCGCGACGGCGGCATAGGCCGCGGCCATCGACAGCGGGGTGATCTCGTTGGTGCCCAGCACCGACGACGGGTTGGTCTGCAGGGGCTCCTCATCGCCGCGCTGCACGCCGAGGTTCTCGGCCGCCTTGCGGATGGTGCAGAGGTCGAGCTGCAGCGCCATCGAGATGAACGCGCCGTTGATCGAGCTGCGGGTGGCGTCATAGACGCTGACCGGGCCCGGGTTGCCGCCCGAGTCGTTCTTGAACGGGTACGGGCCACCCCATCCGCCGCCATCCTCACAGGTGTCCTTGAAGGTCGCCTGGTTCACGGTCCGCTGGTCGCCACTGATGCGCTCGTAGACACCCTTGCCCGACTCGAGCCAGTCGATCAGGGTGAAGAGCTTGTAGGTCGATCCGCCCTGGAAGCCGGTCGACCCGCCGTAGCTGAGGCTCGTGGCGTAGTTGACGGCTCCGGTGCCCGGGCCGCCGCCCTCGAGGCTGTCGTCGAAGACCTTGTTGATCGCCATGCTGAGCACGCGGCCGGTTCCCGGCTGCACGGTCACCTGCGCGGCGCCGAGCTGCAGGAAGGTCTCCTGGTTGTTGGCCTGCTGCCACACCAGGTTCTGAGCGGTGCCCTGGATGTCCAGGTCGAGGGTCGTGTAGAGCTTGTAGCCGCCGCGCGCCCAGTTGGCCTCGCGCTCGACCTCGGTCGCGCCGAGGAACTCGAAGTCCTTGACCGACTTGAGCACGTAGTCGCAGAACCAGGTGGCGTAGCCGTTGGCTGCCGCGCACCCGTTGGTCGAGGCGGAGGGCTTGAGGAAGGCCTCATCGACGGGGATGGCGATGGCCTCGGCGTGCTCCTCGGCCGTGATGTCGCCCTCGCCGAGCATGGCGTCGAGGATCACGTCGCGACGGCCCTGGTTGTCTTCGAAGTTCTCGGGGTCGTCGAGGCCGCGCAGCTCCGGGTACTGCACGATCGCGATCAGGCTCGCCGCCTGCGGCAGGGTGAGGTCCTTGGCGTCGACGCTGAAGTAGCGCTGAGCGGCGGCCTGGATGCCGTAAGTGTTGTCGGCGAAGAAGGCGATGTTGAGGTACGCGGTGAGGATCTCCTTCTTCGTGTACTTCTTCTCCAGGCCGATCGCGAGCTTCATCTCCTTGAGCTTGCGGTCGAACGAGGTCGCGGTCGCGGCGTCGTAGGCCGCCTGGCGCTTCTCCTCGGTCGGCTCCTGCAGCGCCTGCTGCACGAAGATCTGCTTCACGAGCTGCATCGAGAGGGTGGATGACCCGCTCTCGATCCCGCCGGCGAGGGCGTTGCCCACCGTGGCCCGGATCACCGACGCGACGTCGACGCCGCCGTGCTCAAAGAAGCGGCGGTCTTCACCGGCGACCGCGGCATCCAGCGCGAACGTCGAGATGTCGTCGTAGCCGACCTCCTGGCGGTTCTGGTCGTAGACCGTCGCCACGAGAAGCTGCCCGTTGGTGCTGCCCTCGCCCGAGTAGGTGGCCCAGATCTCGTTGCGCTCGGGCTGCTGGCCGATCTCGATGTACTCGGGAAGACCATCGAAGATGCCGATGGTGCTGGACGCGGTGATGCCGGTCACGGCGAGCGCGGGGGCCACCATGACGGTGACGAGAAGGCCGGACAGGGCACTGAAGCCGATGAGTCCGGCGATTGCGGAGACGACGCCTCGACGCGGGGGGTTTTGGGCAGACATAGAATCAATGGTACGGGACCGACCTGTGACCCAAGCTGAACGGATGCCGCCAATGCCCTCGTGGGAGTACATCACCACCCCGCTGCTCATCCACAACACCACCGCGATCCTCAACAACTGGGGTTCGGAGGGCTGGGAGCTCGTGCAGATCGTCACCGGCCCCGAGGGCGGCCTCGTCGCCTATCTCAAGCGCGAGAAGTCGGAGTAGCCCCATGTCGCAGATCGAGACCCGCATCGCCGAGCTCGGGCTCGCCGTGCCGGCCACCTCCAAGCCCGTCGCCGCCTACCTTCCCGCGGTCGTCAGCGGCGATCTCGTCTTCACCTCCGGTCAGCTGCCGATGGTCGACGGCGTGCTGCCCGCGACCGGCAAGGTCGGCGCCGAGGTGGATGCCGACGCCGCCACGAAGTACGCGCGCCAGTGCGTGCTCAACGGCCTTGCCGCGGCCCGCAGTGCGATCGGGTCGCTCGATCGCATCACGCGCGTCGTCAAGGTCGTCGGCTTCGTCGCCTCCGACCCGTCGTTCACCGGCCAGCCCGGCGTGATCAATGGCGCGTCAGAGTTGCTCGCCGAGATCTTCGGCGAGGCCGGCCAGCACGCCCGCAGCGCCGTGGGCGTCGCGGTGCTGCCGCTGGATGCCCCCGTCGAGATCGAGTTCCTCTTCGAGTTCCACTGAGTCGTCCGCTGGTTGAGTAGCCGCGAAGCGGCGGATCGAAACCACGCTGGTCGAGTACCGCAGTCGAGGGAGTCGGGACTCACGCCGCGGACACTCTGGCGGATACGGACGTTGTCTTGACGTCGAGATATCGTCCTGATCCGCCAGAACGAATCGCGCGCTGCGCGCTGGAGCTGAAAAGGAGAGGCCATTTCTGGCCTCTCCCGCGACGCCAGCGCCGACCGCCGTCCCGGCGGTCGGTCACGCTAGAGCCGAATTACTGCAACTTGTCCGTGATCACCGTCATGACCGAGGTGTCGGCGAGCGTCGTCGTGTCGCCGATCTCGCGACCCTCGGCGACATCCTGTAGCAGGCGTCGCATGATCTTGCCCGAGCGGGTCTTCGGCAGCTCCGCGACGATGAACACCTGCCGAGGCCGGGCAATCGCCCCGATCTGCTGGGCCACATGGGCCCGCAGGATCGTCGACGCCTCCTCGGGCGTCGCGGCATCCGTCTGGTTGGCCTTGAGGATGACGAAGGCGACGACGGCCTGACCGGTCGCCTCATCGGCGGCGCCGACGACGGCCGCCTCGGCCACCATGTGGTGCGAGACGAGCGCGGATTCGATCTCCTGCGTCGAGAGCCGGTGGCCGGAGACGTTCATCACGTCGTCGACGCGACCGAGCAGCACGATGTCGCCGTCGGCATCCACGTGCGCGCCGTCGCCGGCGAAGTAGCGGAACACCCCGTTGCCCGAGAAGCGGCTCCAGTAGGTCTCCTTGAAGCGTTCCGGGTCGCCCCAGATGCCGCGCAGCATCGACGGCCACGGTTCGCTCACGACGAGCAGGCCGCCCTGCGGCGGGTCGACGCGCGTGCCGTCCTCGCCGAGGATGTCGATCTTGATGCCCGGCATCGGCACCTGCGCGGAGCCGGGCTTGAGCGTCGTGAGGCCCGGCAGGGCGCTGATCATGATGCCGCCGGTCTCGGTCTGCCACCACGTGTCGACGATGGGCGCGGTGCCGGCGCCGATGACGTCGTGGTACCAGATCCACGCCTCGGGGTTGATCGGCTCACCGACCGAGCCGAGCACGCGGATCGACGAGAGGTCGAAGCCCTGCGGGATCTGCCGGCCGAGCTTCATGAACGAGCGGATGGCGGTCGGCGCCGTGTAGAAGATCGAGACCTGGTACTTCTCGATGATCTCCCACCAGCGACCGGGGTGCGGGGTGTCGGGGGTTCCCTCGTAGAGCACCTGGGTCGCGCCGTTGGCGAGCGGGCCGTAGACGACGTAGCTGTGGCCGGTGATCCAGCCGACGTCGGCGGTGCACCAGTAGACGTCGGACTCGGGGTGCAGGTCGAACACGTTCTTGTGCGTGAACGCGACCTGGGTGAGGTAGCCGCCCGAGGTGTGCAGGATGCCCTTGGGCTTACCCGTCGTGCCGCTCGTGTAGAGGATGAACAGCGGGTTCTCAGCGGGGAACGCCTCGGCCTTATGCTCGGCGTCCGCCGCGGCGAGGGCGTCGTGCCACCAGAGGTCGCGGCCCTCCACCCAGTCGACAGGGTTCTCGCCACGACGCACCACGAGCACGTTCGACACGGTGCTCGTGCCGTTCTCGAGAGCGGCATCCACCGCGGGCTTCAGGGGGAACACCTTGCCCTTGCGCCAGCCGCCGTCGGCGGTGATGACGAGCTTGGCGCTCGCGTCGTCGATGCGGCTGCGCAGGCTCTCGGCACTGAAACCGCCGAACACGACCGAGTGCGCGGCGCCCAGGCGCGCGACGGCGAGCATCGCGATCACGGCTTCGGGCACGAGCGGCATGTAAAGGGCCACGCGGTCGCCCTGGCCGATGCCGAGCGCGGCGATCGCGTTGGCGGCGCGCTTGACCTCGGCGGTGAGCTCGGCGTAGGTCAACGAGCGGCTGTCGCCGTTCTCGCCCTCCCAGTGGATGGCGACGCGATCGCCGATCCCGGCCTCGACGTGACGGTCGAGGCAGTTGTACGCGACATTGAGCGCCCCGTCGTCGAACCACGTCGCGAAGGGCGCGTTGCTCCAGTCGAGGGTCTTCGTGAAGGGGGTGTGCCAGTGCAGCTCGCGGGCCCGCTCCGCCCAGAAGGCGACGCGGTCGGCCGCCGCCTCGGCGTACAGGCCGGGGTCGGCCACGGCGTTCGCGGCGAACTCCGCGGGCGGCGGAAAGTGGCGGTCTTCGTGCAGCAGGCTGTCAATCGAATTGGTGGACATTCGTGATCCTCGTCGATCTCGCGGGCGCTGCCAGGTCATCCGCGAACTGTGTATGAAACAGGGGTTGACTCCCGATCATAACGGTCAGCAACCGCCCATTGCGTCGGCGGGCACGTACGATACACTGTCTCCGTCGGGCGTCAAGCCCGACTAGTGGTGCCAACGATT